>CAYGYB010000235.1:0-2867 GCA_964354015.1 uncultured Candidatus Bathyarchaeia archaeon | reverse complement strand
CCGACTGGAACGGGTTAACCTCTTCGTGGAGGATGCTGTGGCGAACTTCCCTGCCCAAATACTCTGGATACGCGGTGTGAATGGCTGTTGCCTCTGAAATCATGCCTTCAATGAACACGGGCGCTTCCTTCATCAACCCACGCTTCATGTAGCCGTCGATAATCAGCATGATTTCCTGCGCTCTGCCTACCGCTGGCACAGGAATAAGCACTTTGCCCTTGCACTCTAAAGTCGCATTTATAATCTGCGTTAAACGTTCCTCTGCTTCAACTCTGGAAGGCATAATATCATCCGCTCCGCCGTAAGTGCTTTCGGTGATTACGGTTTCAACCCGTGGAAACTCTGTTGCCGCAGCCTCCAACAGCATAGTTCTTGAAAACTTGTAATCGCCAGTGTAAACTATGTTGTGCAAGCCTTCGCCTATGTGCAAATGCGCCATGGCAGAGCCTAGTATGTGCCCAGAATTATGCAGCGTTAACCGAACGTCAGGCGCAATGTCAGTCACCACGCCGAACCGTAAAGGAATAGTGTGCAAAACACACTCGCGGACATCTTTCTGATCGTAATAGGGCGTTACTCCCTGCTTGCCTGCTACATCCAAATAGTCCAGCTGAAGTAGTGTCATCAGGTTGGAAGTGGGTGCAGAACAGTAAACAGGGCCATCATAGCCATACTTGTAGAGGAAGGGCACTAAGCCGCAGTGGTCAAGATGCGCGTGGCTTATAACCACCGCGTCTAAAGAGTCTATCTGGAACTCTGGGGAATCAAACCTTGGGAAAGTTTCAAATGGCCTCTGTGAACCAGGGTTGATGCCGCAGTCCAATAAGACGCTGCTTTCACGTGTTTTGATGAGGAAGGCTGAGCGGCCTACTTCTTGGGCGCCTCCGAGCACGGTCATCCGCACGTCGCCGACCTCGTAGGTTTTCGGTCTGAAAATCCTTTCGCCTATGGTGCGCAGTATTCTTTCGCGTTCTTTGCTTTCTGAATGAAGATAATGCCGCATGTGAGTAACTATTTTCGAGCGCAGCGGTGGGCTTCTCAAGACGTGAGGGCGCCACTTGGTTTTCTTTATGATCTCCTGCAAAACTGCGCCGTTTCTGCCGATGGCTAAGCCAGGCTTTTTTGTTTCAATTATTATTTCGCCCAAACTGGGGTCAAAATTTATGTCCGTTATCTCCGCTTCGGGAGCTATGAGTTCGCGTGTTATTTTTTCTGCTTCAATTTCTGGGAGCCTAACTGAAGGATCAGGGCGTATAACTATTCTTTTGCGTATTACGCCGACGATTTCTGCGACGATGTTGCTTTGGTCAACTAAAACTTCTGGTTTCTTAGCGTAGACGGAAAGCATGGGTCCTTCGTATTCTATTCTTGTTACTTCTGCTTCTATTGGAACGTGTCCGAGTATGTATTGACTTATTTCTACTTTATCTTTGTCTGAATTTCGTGCCACTATTTTAACTTCCCTTAATTTGCCAGAAGGCTGTTTTTCTCTTTGGCGGTCAATTCGCGGTAGCCATTTTTATCGATAACTGTGACGTTATAGTTGTTGCCGCTTGCAACATCCCGCTTCATAGCCGCGTTGACAGCCTTAACAATAATCGGTAGCGCTTCCTCAACAGTCATGCCTTCTCGGTACTTGTCTTCCAGCACACCATACGCTATAGGCGAACCAGAACCAGTTGCGACGGATTTCTCTTCTGTCAAGCTTCCGAACGGGTCTAGATTGAACACGTGTGGACCTGTTTCGTCTACGCCGCCTATGAGGACTTGCGTTGCTAATGGTATGTATCGGGCGGAGAACAGCAGGTTCGCAATGAGTCTTGCCGCGGAACTGATTGGCATGGGTCTGTTTAAGTTTATTCTGTATAGTTGTGCGTTGGCTATGAGGATGTCGACGACTTTTTGTGCGTCGGCAACTGTTCCCGCGATGGTCATGCCTATGTGGTCGTCGATTTTGTAGACTTTTTTTCCTGCTTTGTGGGCTATGTAGAATCCCATGGTTACTCGTGTGTCGGAGGCTAATATGACGCCGTCTTTGCATACGACGCCTATTGTTGTTGTTCCTTTTAGGGTTAGTTGATTAATTGTGTTGTTCTGTGCCATTTTAGTCGTGTCTCCCTAAAACTTGGATTCGCTGAGAATTCCATTGCTAGGAAGTAGCAAGATGTATTCGCTATGTGAAGTTTATTAATATTGCGGTTTGAAAATTCTGAATAAACCACCATTGCTGAACCGAAGATGAATGAAAAATCTGACGTTCATACTTATGAACTAGTGCTCTGCGGAGCTACCCCCTCCCCTTTATAAAGAGCTGAAATGGGTCTCTGCTATTCTATGTCAGAAAATCCTTCTGCTCCAAGAAATCGAGAGTCAGAAAAACGCTAGAAGCAACGGTCATGAAAATGTTTTGTGAAGTATGAGGTAGCAACAACACAGAATAACTATGATGTCAATTGCGATTAAAAGGAGAAGAATCATTTCTGGTTTCATGACAACATAGGAGTACGCTCCAATGCATGCGCCTACTAAGGGGATAACCACACCTAGATAACTAAAAAGTCGTCTGCCTATGAAGAGACCGATCGCTATAACGACGTAAAGCACTCCAAAAAACACCATTGTCGCCATCTCCATTCCTGTGGTAAAAACAGCCAGAACCAAATGAATGAGGCCAGCGAGCAGGATAAGAGATGCAGCTAAAAATCTAATACCTTTGATAGTGTCCATTTCGGTTCGCCTACAAAGCACCTAATGAAAGTTCTTTATATATAAAACATTTCGAGAAGATACCCGTCATATCTTGAGGAAATTGTTGGTAGCCCGGGAGAGATTCGAACTCTCGTCGAGGGCTCCAGAGGCCCCTATGC
>CAYGYB010000234.1:0-2894 GCA_964354015.1 uncultured Candidatus Bathyarchaeia archaeon | reverse complement strand
GCTTCTTTGCCCAGTGCTCATTCTGCGTTGAAACTTTAAAAGCCAAACAGGGATTTTTCTTTTTTCTTGTCTGATTCTTCGCCGTGTTGTCCTTCTTCGGATATGTGATGTGCCACGTGGAGGGCTAAGCCAGTGGCGGCGCCCGCTGATAGCCCAAGCAAGAGGTTGGTGAGCCAAACGTATTGTGCTCCGTTTAACAGGGCGAATACTACGAGTAAATCGAACACTACGGCGATTGCTAGGTAACCGTAGCACCATGTTTTAACGCTGGTTCCTCTCGGCTGGTTTATGCCGATGCCGACTAGCACGCCGAGCATTACTAAGAAGCCAATTAAAGCGTAAATCCAATCGCCAATCAATCGTTTCACCGCTGGAATTGCTATGTCTTAAGCCTCTCAACTTTAATAGTTTACCTAAATTTCACTACACATTTTCCCTTTTGACCTATGATCTCTTTGTCTTACTATTGCCCTGTGGCAATGGCACTCTTTTTGAGCTGCGATAAACTTAAATCGCCCTCACAGCGCTACTCTATCTACAATTTGGGCAGCTGAGGGGGAATGGGCCTTGCGGAGGTACTTACTATGGTTAGTACTGGGGTTAGTTGCCATAAGTATTATGACTTGGCTCATAACCTCCTATATCCCTTACCCCCCTGAGATAAAGGCTGAGATACAGAATCTTCCATTATATACTCTCAGCACAGTCACTCGTATTGTAATCACACTTGCGCTTTCTGTACTCTGGGGCGTATCTTTTGGAATACTAGCAGCAACAAACAAGATTGCCTCGCTTATTTTAACGCCGTTTATAGACCTTTTGCAATCCATCCCGATTTTAGGATACTTCCCCATGGTCATTGGCTTCCTTTTTGCCTTAGGCCCGCTTGGCATCGAGTTTTCAGTCATTATTCTACTTTTCACTTCAATGGCTTGGTCTATCTTCTTCGGAGTGATAGGCGCCATCAGAGGAATACCTGCAAACGTCACTGAATCATCAAAAAGCTTCGGCCTGACAGGATGGCAAAACGTGCGCCACGTTATCTTGCCAGCAATAACACCAGCAGTTATCTCAGGTGCAAACCTTGCATGGTGCGACGGCTGGTTCTTCATGATCGCAGCAGAATACATACAATATCAAGGGCACGTTGTCTCTCCTCCCAGCGGCGGCTTAGGCTACCTTCTCGCCGAAACTGCCTACAAGTTTAAAGACATGAACTTGGCTATCATCCTCCTCTTGTTCATTACATTCATAGTTGTCTACTTCAACACGCTAACTTGGCGTAAACTGATGGCACGCGCAAGCACAGGCACATACAAACCCGTCTTCAAAATGGACCTCTCAGGAATTGGAAAACTCGGCATGGAGAAGGCAAGCAGTTGGCTCCACTTTGGAAGACTCCACTGGCCAAGGTCATTATCAATAGCTGCACAAAGGTTGCGCAAGTACTCTCGCATCGAAAAGGTTGTTGCGCTAGTTTTAGCTTTCTCCACTATTTTCATTGTTCTCTATTACGTTTTCGGGCAATTCCCAACAATAAAATTGCTTCAAGAAGGCTTAGCAAAACCGCCAGCTGCTGAACTGGTGAATGTACCTTGGCTTGCGTTCCTAACGATGGGACGCCTTACGATTGCCTATATCATCTCCCTCGGAGCAGCCATCGCCATGGGCGTCTTGGCAGCTGAACACAAACGATTTGCCACAATCTTTTTCCCTCTCTATGACATTGGGCAAGGAGTACCAATACTGGCTTTGTTCCCCGTAATTTCGCTTGGACTAAGTGATCTAATCGGGAACCCCAGAATTGCACTCGAACTCACCTGCATAATCATGCTAGTTCTTGACATGATCTGGTACATGTTCCTCAACATCGTTAGCGCCGTCAAGAACATACCTACTGAAATAACCGAAGTTAGTCAACTCCTAGGTTTCAAAGGAATGAAAAGAATAACCCACATTATCATCCCATCGATACTACCAGCTATTGTTACAGGCAGCATCCTTTCATGGGGAACAGGATGGAACACAATAATCTTTGCAGAATATTTGCCTTCCACGGAGCCTACAATCCCCCCTGTTTCAATTCCTGGGCTTGGATCATTACTTGACAAAGCAGGATACGAATACGGAAATACTGTTGTTCTAATTGTTATATTAATAATAATCGCGGCAATAGTCCTTCTAATGGAAGGTTTGGTTTGGCGTCGCCTGCTCAGGAAATTTGAGAAATATCACATTGAGGTGTAACACATGTCCATGATTGAAATACAAAATGTCTCCAAAACGTTTCCGACAGATAAAACCAACATCTTAGTATTGGACAACGTAAGCTTTTCGATCGGAAAAGACGAGTTTCTGTGCCTAGTAGGGCCATCAGGATGTGGAAAATCCACTTTGCTTAGGATGATAGCAGGGTTGGAAAAGCCAAGTTCTGGAAGAATATTGTTTAACGGGCAACCTATCACGGGGCCATCTCCAAAAATCACAATGGTCTTTCAACTTTTTGGGTTATTACCTTGGAAAACTGCCTTGGAAAACGTTGAAGTTCCGTTGGAAGTTCTAAAAATGCCCAAAGAATCCCGCGTTCATGTTGCCGAAGAGTACCTGCAGATGGTAGGGTTAGAAGGATTCGAGAACACATATCCTCATGATCTTTCAGGAGGAATGAAACAGCGGGTGGGCATTGCACGGGCTTTAGCTTTGGAACCTACAGTTTTGCTCATGGACGAGCCTTTCTCTTCCCTTGATGAACTCACAGCTAAAACTTTGCGAGATCTGGTGCTGAACATTTGGCGAAATCCAGCTTTACCGACGAACACATTCATAATGGTGAGTCACAACGTTGAAGAAGCCGTGTTCATGGCTGACAGAATAATAGTGATGTCTCCACGACC
>CAYGYB010000233.1:0-2895 GCA_964354015.1 uncultured Candidatus Bathyarchaeia archaeon | reverse complement strand
AAAAAAACTGTCCCTGTTAACATTGAAGCTAATAGTGCCAAAATTATTGCTACGGCAAACGCTCTCTTCATGCTTCACTCCTCTTTCCTTTGCGCCTTAGGAAGTAAGCTGCCAGCCCAAAGGAGACAACAGCCACTATCACCGCTACAGAAACAGCGACTAATGTTGTGGGGAAGGACCCAGAGTTTGATGGTTGAGGTTGTGATGGTTCTGTTTGTTGAGGTTGTGTTTCTTGAGCTACTGTGAAGTGGAGTGTTTCTGACTCGCCTGTGTTTCCAGCTGCATCAGTCGCGTAGACTGTTAACGTGTGAGTGCCATTTGATAATCCGCTTATAATCGTGGTTTCAATAACACTGATTTGATGCTGTCCTACAGAAATTATTGTCTCATTAACGTCTTCAGTAATTGAAACGTTGTCTTTCCCATCCAAAGTGTAGCCAATCCATACTGCTGATTCATTTAAGGCGAAGCGCAAAAAGAAGTTGGATGAATCATACGTTGTGTTTTGAGTTGCGAGAATTGTGATTTTTGGGGGAGTGGTGTCTACGTAGGCGCGCGCGCTGTCTACGTAGGGAAGAACATGGACCCAAATTCCCGTTGGCCCACCAAAAAAATATGCATGATTACCCAAGGAATCTTGCACTCTTACCGAAATCGCATACCATCCTGGACTCCATGAAATGAAAGTGAAACTTGCATCAGTTGAAGCAGGCATCACTTCTCCTGCAGGAGTTAGCCCTTGATCAGAATACAGCTGAGTATACCATTGATAACTGTAGGGCGGTGTTCCTCCACTAACGGTCGGAGAGAATACCACAGGCTGACCTACATACGTCGTGCCTTCAAAGAATCCCCAGTTCATTCTCAGCGGTATTCCTTCTCCACTAGCAAAGAGGATCAACTGAATAGTTTGAGCTACGATTAACAGTGCCAAGATGAAAGCTGCCGATAGCGCTTTTCTTCTCATGCTTTTGCCGCCTTTTTCTTGAACTTCACAAAGTACGCGATGAGTCCGAGGCAGACAACAGCTACTGTCACCGCTACAGCAACAGCGATTAAGGTTGTTGGGAAAACGCCGTTGGCTTCAGGTTCTTGTGTGGGCTTTACTGTAGGCTGGGTTTCTGTGGTTTTTACTGTGAAGGTTTTCTCTGATACGCTAGTGTTGTTCATTGCGTCCGTAGCATAGGCAGTTAGGGTGTGGGAGCCATCCGCTAGGTCTGAAAGAGCAATGCTGTATTGGTAGCGCCCATAATACTGAGCCACAGAAGTTTTTGGCAATGTTACGTTTGCTTGTCCATCCAGACTGTAAGAGACTGTTGAATCAGGCGTGTCAGTTGTGATGTTTAGTGTAATAGCGCTTGTCTTGTACTCTTGAAAGCACACAACATATACGCTAGGAGCCACACCAGTATTAACCGTAAACTTGACAACAGCCGAAGCAAAATAGGAAGGCTGAGGCACAAACCCAGTATACATAACTTCTGCGTAGATTCCTAATAAATGCTCTCCGTTAGACAAGCCTTTCAAAGTGGTGTCAACACTAATATATCCACTATAATATTTTCCATCCAGAGAATATTCAACGTGAGCACCGCCAAATGCTATATAAGGAGGACTCGGTTGGTGATAAATCACTTGGTACTTCAATCTAACATTGTTATCAGAGTACACAGCACCGTCAACTGGAGAATCAACCACCATATATACAATAGCGTCAGAAGCTGCCAAGCTAATGAATAGCGTTCCAGCCAACGCTAAGATTAGGAGCACCGAGAGTAAAGCTGCAGAATAGGCTTTCCTCTTCACGTACAACTTCCCTGCTTAATAATACGCTTATCTACGGTAAAAACGTTCTTGTAAAGAATTCTTGACTCAACAGGCTTTTCTCAGTCAAGATTTCTTGACAAGCCCAAAGTGCCGCTTTAGATAATAGACCCGTTACATTTACACTATTCAAAACCTGCAATGAGCAAAACAGAAAAACCGCCTGAAACCAATATTAATCTGAAAATCACAAATCTATTATGGCAACTCGCACAGAGGAAGACCATTGACAGAACAACAAAAAACAAACAAAATCGCAACAATCAACGAGCAACTCGCCACGTTAAAAGAACATGCCGATAAGGCAAACGCTGAAACAGAAGCATACATCGAAAAAAGAGACAAACTCAACGAACAATTCAAAAAACTCCGCCAAGAAATCTACGAACTCAAAAACGAACGCAACCGCCTAAACGAAAAAGTCAAAACTCTGAAACAACAACGTGAAGAAGCACAAACAAAAGCTCAAACAATCATCGAAGAAATAAAAACGCACCGCCAAAAACTCATAGAACTGAAAAAGAGAACACCCAAGAAAAGCCAGCAGAAACTACAAAAAGAATTCGAAGATATTGAATGGAAAATCCAAACCACATCACTTGACCTGCAAGAAGAGAAAAAACTAGTAGAAAACGTCAAACAACTCGAAACACAACTGAACGTCTATAAGAAACTCGAACAACAAAACAAAAAAATAGCCGAGCTAAGAAAAGAACTTAAAACGCTTGAAACAAAAAAAGACGAGTTACACAAGGAACTAACCGACATAGCCCAAAAAAGCCAAAAAATCCACATCAACATGCTCGCCAAAATAAACGAATCAAAAAACATCAAAGACGAAGCCGACAGCCTGCACCGCGCTTACCTCCAAGCAAAAGAAAAAGCGAAACCCGTGAATACAGAAATGAAAAAACTAGTAGAACAAAGAAAAAAGCTGCAATTTGCTATGCGAGAAGAAGATGAAAAGAAAAAGAAAATAGCAGAGCAAGCCCTTAAAGAAAAGCTCAGTTCTCAGGCGAGAGATAAACTACAGCGCGGCGAAAAGCTAAGCTGGGATGAGTTTCAACTTCT
>CAYGYB010000232.1:0-2897 GCA_964354015.1 uncultured Candidatus Bathyarchaeia archaeon | reverse complement strand
GCATGCAAAAAGGGAGAGAAACAAACCGTGGCGCATTTCCATCTACACGATGAGAAGCTCCGATGCCCCTACAAGGGATGCGAAAAAACATTCGACAAACCCACGGTACTAACCGACTCAACCACAATCCCCAGACAAACACACTACGCATGCCCCTACTGCATGTCCAAACTCGACATCATCACAGAAGGCACAAAAGTCATCGACGTACGCGCAACAGAATACCCAACAGTCTTCGACTCACCAGCCAAATGCGCACACTTCTCAGGACTCATGAACACCATGCCATCGGATGCACCGTTGTCTGAGGACTGCCTCGTCTGCCCAAAAGTCCTCCAATGCAACCTCCGCAAAAAATAACCCACGCCCTAACCAACAACCGCCAAAAGAACAATCCCACCCAACTGCGCAACACGCTTACCAGCCGAAGACTCACCATCAACAATCCTCGTTTTAACACCCCTATTCACAGCAATCTGCATCAACCTCTGCAACCTACCCTTCACGCGACAACCAGCCAAATAACTATCAGTAAGCAACAAAAACTCAGGCTTCGGCTTACCAGCCAACCACTCACCAAAAATTAAACCCTCTATCTCCACAAGCGAATAAAACACAAACGCATCCTGACCTGAGGCACTGAGCCGCTTCTCAAGCAAGCCAATCAGAACCTCAGCCTCCGTCGAAGCAGTCTCGCTGATCACTTGGTGAAACACAGCGTTTTTCGTGAGAGCAGCAACCTTAGCCAACGTGTCCGCAGAACCTGTGACCTCTGAAAACGCCGCCTTGCTTGACCCTTGAACAAGCCAAGCATGATGCGCCTGAACGTGACCAATGAAGTCTTTAGCGTAACTGCTCCTCGCTGGAGAAACAAGAATAACGCTTCGCACGCCTTCCCTCAACGCAGGCCTCAAAGCGTTGATTATGGCTTCATGAAAATTATACACTGCCTTCACATCGCTTCGCGCACCACCAAGCCGAACACTCACTCCAAACTTAACCACGTTGCTGAAAACCCTCCACAAAACCGCAACATTCTCCTCTAACCCAACCAACACCGCCACAGAATAACCCCGCCTGTACCCTCTCTTTGATTTCACTGAAATTCGCCTTTATCCCTTAACACACGCTTCCCCTTTAAGAGCTTATTACGCCTACGCAGCAGCTGCACTATTCTTTTTGCAGTTTAGCAATGAAGAAGCCGTTACACTGGTGAACATGCGGGTAAAGCCTCTGGCACCGGGTCAACCCTCTTAAGCCTGACACGCCTATTTTCGGATCAATCTCCGCCAGCCTAAATTCTGGATGCCCCTTCAAGAAACGCTCAATCACCATCTCGTTTTCTTCAACCGTTACGCTACAAGTAGAATAAGCCAAGACCCCGCCAGCTTTCACCTTTTCAGCACAGTTGTTGATTATCCACAGCTGAACCTCAGCCATGCGCTCAATAGACCGCGGAGTAAGCCGCCACTTCGCTGACGGAAACTTCCCAAAAGCGCCAGTGCTGGTGCAAGGCGGATCCAAAACCACGAGGTCAGCCGCCGATGCGAAGGGCAGAGAACTGCGCGCATCCGCGATCACTGGCTCCGCGATTTCCACGCCCATACGAAACACTTCCTTTTGCCAAGTCTGCATTCTCCGAACAGAATAATCCACTGAATAAATTGAGCCTTGATTCCGCATAAGCTGCGCTATGTACGTGGTTTTAGCACCAGGAGCAGCGCAAACATCCAAAACCACCATACACGCCTTTGGGTCTGCAACCTCAGCAGCGAAGCAGCTTGCCTTATCCTGAATGTAAAATAGTCCTTCCTGAAAGCTCTTGGTTCGCATTAAAGGCTGTTTTGCAACGGTGACTTTGTAAGCATGCCGCAGCAATTCAACTTTTTCCAGTTTAACGCCTTCACCCGCGAGTTTCTCCAGAATTTCTTCTTCGGAAGCGCGCAGCGTGTTGAGCCTGATGTACGTGGGCGGCGGATTCACGCTGCCTTCAAGAAAAGCTATGGCTTCATTGCGCCCGAGGAGCGCAAAGCAGTATTTGACGAACCATGTTGGATGAAACGTTTGCAGAGCCACACGCTTTTCATCACTCGCGCCCTTGAAAATGGATTCTGGTTTTCGCGTGAGCAGCAACCCCAAGAAAGGTTCAACTTCGCTTAGAGTTGTCCAGCCTAAAATCGCCCGCGCCAGCTTAGCGATGTTGGCGGCTTCGCCCAAGTCTATTTTAGCCCATTGCTTTGCGATTCGAGTTTGGTAAACGTAGAGCCGCAGAAATGCTTGAACGCCCATGGTGAATTCGCTTATGGTTTTGGGTTTCAGCACGCTGTTAACGAAGCTGTCGATGAAGTTTTTGCGCCTGACTGTTTCGCACACAAGCCCATAGCCGTACCGCACAGCATCAGCGTTGCTTACGTTCAGTTGCTTGACGGTTCTTGCTAGGGCGAGGCGTTCGCTTAGTTTTTGCATTTCTATCCAGCTTAGGGTTTCGATAGCAACCGTCCAAGCGTCCTTCAGCAATGCGTTCACACAGCATAAAACAACGCAGTAGTGCTAAATAAGAGTTAAAGACGCTTAAGAACAGAACACGTTGATAAGCCACTAAAGATTTTAGTCTATACCGTTTATAGAATAGGGCTAAAGGAAAGAGCGGCATGGCGCAGAAAAGCTTAGACTATTACGCGCAGGCGCAGAAACCTGTTAAGGAAGAAGCAAAAGCGGAAGCACCCGCCATCGCTACAGAACAGAAAAAAGCGAAGAAACGCCGTGCTTTTCCGCCAGTTGCACCTGAAAACCTGCCGCCGTCGTACTTCGTCTCCGCAAGCTACGATGGGCATTTAAAAAAGGCGGTTATAAAACTGTACGAGCCCCAATCGGGCAAAATCTACTTTTGGTATGAT
>CAYGYB010000231.1:0-2907 GCA_964354015.1 uncultured Candidatus Bathyarchaeia archaeon | reverse complement strand
GTTTTCTAACACACATAACCATGTGCATTCGAGAGCGTATCATCACGCCTTCCATTATGGCTTGCCCTCCAAATGCAAGTGACGGTTCTTTTTTCTTCTGAGCTGACAGGTTCCTCACCAGGGTTAAATGCTGATAGAAATGGGGACTAGGTACATATAAATGCCGCTTAATCAGTGCGCGCTTGAGAGAAAGGCTTCAAAACAACTACACGAAAAGGGCAGAGAAAAGGTTTGTCAAGCTATGGGCAATTGTTGAATAGTAGACTGATTTGCTGAGGTAGAAAATGCTTGCGAAAAGTACACCAAACAGGAATGTTGAGAGGAAATAGAGTGCGTTTTCGTTAAGGAATATGACTCGTGGTATATGCATGAGAGCGAAGAGTCCGCCGTTTGCGAAGATTGTCCCGAAGACATCGATTTTATAAGTTAGCATTTTTTGCAGGATTACGCCTCTCCAGAAGATTTCTTCCGTGAGTGGTGCAAAGAAAACTAGTGTGAAGGTTGCAATGTCCAGTTTTAAATCAAATTTTGTGAATCCTCCATACAAAAATGTGCGGAAAATAAGAAACGTTAAGAAACCAACGCAAAGTAGAAAGCCGTATCGAAAATTGCCACGTTGGAATCCGAGTTCAGCGTAACTTCTAGCGAAGTAAATCGCTATCGACACTAATCCGATGTGGTACAGGAGAGACATCAGCTCGAAGTCTCCGAAAGCGAAAAGCGCTAAGGCATAGGCGATTGTGAGAAGCAGCCACAGCAACAAGGGTTTAATCAGGTCTTTCACGTTTAACCCGAATCACTGTTACAGCGGAGTGCATATATAATTTGCCAAACCCCCTATCCATATTGACTTGGTTCCTATTAGTAGCCTCTTTTTCACGCCATGAGAATAGATTCTGTACTGAATCCTGTATACGCCTTAGTTTCTTCTGCTACCGTGCAGTCTCGTGAAATTGGTTGGTTGGTTGGATTAAATTTTAATCCCCAAATCCAATCGTTCTCTCTAACATTCAATCGCGTTCACTCTTGCGCGCTCACATACGCGCATGCGAAAGGCATAAAAACGGAACAAAGCGCTAGATAAGATGGTGAAGGTGACCACATGGGTAGTCTTTGGTTGGGAGCTTTCGTTGGCTTTCTCATTACAGCGGCTCTAGGCTTGTTCTTTCCTTTCTTTGGGCATTTGATCGGCGGGTTCATCGGCGGCTTAGTCGCGGGAGCCATAGCTAAAGGCGGAATGCTTCGCGGAGCGTTAGCGGGGTTCCTCGCAGGAATCTTCGGAGGAATCCTAATCGTCATATTTGCAGTTGCGGGTCTTGCTTTAGTTGGCGTATTTGCAGGTGGATTACTCGGCGGATTACTGGGCGGGTTAGCAGGTTTAGCGATAGGCATAGTAGCGATAATACTGATGGTTATCGGGGCAATTGCGTCAACAATCGGAGGATTCATAGGCGGACTAATTTCAAAATAAAAGTCCCCTCTTTTTTCCTTTCATTCATTCCAGACACTACCTGACTAGCAGGTTTCTGTCGGCAAAGTCTGCGTGCGGATTAAAAATTAATTAGAAACCTGAGTTAACAAGCATTTAAGGAAGCGGTTACAGATGCCGAATAAAGCGTTTATTGATTTGAGAAGCGACACAGTGACTTTGCCCACCGAAGAAATGCTGGAGGCAATGCGGCACGCCGAGCTTGGCGACGACGTTTTCAGGGAAGACCCAACAGTCAACAGGCTTGAAGAAATGGCGGCTGAACGGATGGGCAAGGAAGCGGCACTTCTCGTTACAAGCGGAACCCAAGCGAACCTGGTTTCGTTAATGAGCAACACGAAACGCGGCGAACTAGTAATCCTCGAAGCGGAAGCGCACATGTACTGGTACGAGGTAGGCGGAATCTCCGAGATAGCTGGGCTACTGCCATGGCCGCTGAAAAGCCCATTCGGCGCGTTAGACCCAAAAGCTGTTGAAGCCGCCATAAGACCGAGGAACATTCATTTTCCAGAACCCAGTTTGGTGTGTGTTGAGAACACGCATAACAGGCATGGCGGAACAGTGATAACGCCAAAGCAACTGCAAGCGGTAAGCACGATTGCCAAGGCGCATGGTTTAAAACTTTACATGGATGGCGCACGAATCTTCAACGCTGCTGTCGCCTTGAAAGTTGACGTTCAAGAGTTAACGCGGCACGTGGATAACTTGATGTTCTGTTTATCCAAGGGCTTAAGCTGCCCTGTGGGATCAGTGGTTGTTGGCACATGTGAATTCATTGACAGAGCGCGGAAGGTGCGGAAGGTTCTGGGCGGCGGAATGCGTCAAGCAGGCATTATTGCTGCGCCGGGAATTGTTGCTTTGGAAAAGATGATTGACAGGCTGAAGGAGGATCATGTGAATGCTAGGCAGTTAGCTGAGGGAATAGCGAAGATAACGGGCATAGCGGTGGATATGGAACGGGTGCAGACGAACATGGTCATCTTTGACGTAAGCGGTTTAGGTGTTGCTGATGACGTGTTTCTTTCGAAGCTGAGGGAAAAAGGCGTTTTCACATTGACAACTGCCCCGAACAAGGTGCGGCTGGTAACGCACAGAGGCATCGAGAAAGAACACATAGCAAAAGCAGTAGCTGCAATTGCGAATGTTGCAGATGAGCTTGCGAGGGTTTCGCATGGTTGACGCTCATGGTGCTGGAACTGTTGTGAACTAGTGCGTGGAAAAATCTATAGCCCCCTTATTTAAACTATAAATAGGCACTGTTGTGCTCAGACGCAGTTTCGCGAACTAGCAACCGTAAACTCTATATTTCTTGATGAAACCTCTCTTTCAAGAGTTCCAGCGGGCCCGTAGCTCAGTCAGGCTAGAGCATCGGACTCTTAATCCGAGGGTCGCGGGTTCAATTCCCGTCGGGCCCGCCA
>CAYGYB010000230.1:0-2909 GCA_964354015.1 uncultured Candidatus Bathyarchaeia archaeon | reverse complement strand
TAATCACGTCTGGCGCGTTGGCGCGTATGGCGTCTGCAGCTGCCTCTGCTGCTTTAAGCGCGGCTGATTGCGTTTCAGCGAATATCATAAAGTTTCCGCCTGCTACGCCTTCTTGTGCTCCGAAGCCGTCTTCGACTATGAAGTTGCCTTCCATGACTGGGATTTTCCAGCATTTGCGTGTGCCAACCATGGTTTTCTTTTGGAAACCATCGCCAAAATAGCGCAAACTGCTGCCGACTCTAAGCACTCTTTTGCTGGTTGTAAAGCCGTTGAACGCTGATGTGGTTGGACAAGTCATGATGCATTGTCCAATGCGCTCCATAAGCTGATGCTTTAGAGCGAAGCGGTCGCGATTGTAAATCTGGATGAGCATTCCTGGGCGTTTGTCAGGTGTTTCAGTTGCTGATACAGGGCGTTCAGTTGCGGCTTCTGCTGGAGCCATGATGACGCTTGTGGCGAAACCTGTGGTCACGTTTGCCGCGGTTAAAGCCCATTTTTCGTTTTCTGCAGTGATTAGAATGCGTCCAGCCCAAAGGGGAAACATTTCAGCAAAAGTGTCCGCGATTTTGCAGACGTTGCCTGTGGCTGATGACTTTACAGTGAAGATTTTTTCGTTTTCGTCGTAATTGACCACTTCGAGTTTGTTGCTGTTTGTCATGGATGAAACCTGATTCAGTTATTTCTCGGTCGAATTTAAGAGTTTTCGTGGAACTGAAGCGTTCTCGAAGACTATAGCCCCCTTTTATATACTTTATATATTTTGCACTTGGATAGAATATAGGGTGTTGTGTTAACTTCTGGAGAATTTTTGAATCCGCAAGTTCACCAAGTTCGTTTTTTCTTATGGGGTTTATGCTTATGCGGAGAGGAAGCCGCCGTCGACAGCGATAAGTGCTCCATGCACGTAGCTTGACAGGTCACTTGCAAGAACCAAAGCCATACGCGCAATCTCGTCTGGTTTACCCAGTCTGCCCATCGGCAGCCTCTGCCTGTATTCTAAGCCTGACTGGATCATGCCAACGTTGAATTTGAGCACTTCTTTCGCCAGTTTTCTGGTGCCGGGAGTGAAAACGCCGCCTGGTACTAGGGCGTTTATTCTGAAGCCGTGTCTGCCGTATTCCGCGGCTAACGCCCGGGTTAGTATTAGGACGCCTACTTTGCTTATGCCGTAGGGCACCAAGTCCTCTTTAAACGGCATTACTGCTTCAACGGAGCCCACGTTAATTATTGCGCCGCCCTGTTTTATTCGGGCTTTTAGCATGTTTTGGCACATCCACAAGGTCGAGTTCAAGTTGATGTCCATGACTTTCTGCAAGAACGCTGCATCCAGTTTCAAGAAGTTCTTCATTGGATATATGCCTGCGTTGTTTACGAGGATGTCGGGTTCTTTTCCCTTCAGTTTGTCCCACAGCTGGTCTATTTCTGATTTTTTGCCCAAATCCACTTTGTAGGTGTCTATTTTCACGTTCAACCCTGAAAGTTCATCTTTGGCAGCGCCTAGTTTCTCCTCATTTATGTCCACAAGCTCCAAATCTGCACCTGCTTCTGCAAACCTGTACGCCATCGCTTTACCAATGCCTGACGCTGAGCCAGTGATTAATGCTGTTTTTCCACGTAAAGAAACAAGTTCTGCTAACGGTTTCAGTTTCCTTGTCTGTGTTCTCAACATATCAGAAACCCTTCAATTGCTAATCCTCTTCGATTACCGCATGGCAATAAAAAAAGCTTGTTGCGACACTCTTTTCTGGAAACAGCCACGCGTAACTTAACACAAGCGCCAAAAGAGCATTTCATGTGTTCTTTAATAGGAACCAAGCGTCCTTTTCAGTAACTAAGAAACTTCAAACGAGGGCTTGTTTTATTCTGATTCAGATTTTTGATAGATTCACAATTCATAAAACCTATTTATCCACACATGCAAATTAGCGAAATACAGTACAAGGTCGAGTTGACTTGTAGTGAAATCAAAATCTGCATTACTGATTCTCGTTTTTCTATTGAGTATAGCTTTGCTTCCCTCGACTGTTATGGCGTGGGGAAGTGCTCACGGCTACATGTGCCCTCAAGGCTACGACATAGACTGCGGAATTGCAGATACGCCTGATTTCCAGAAAAACTATCCATACGGCGGCTTTCAATATCACATCTGCTACGAAAACAAGACGGATGGAATGGCAAGGCTTGTCGCAAAATACTACGTGAAAAAGTATTACGTAGACGGGCAAAAAGATTTGAATTTGCTGGGTGCTGCAGCCCACCTTTTGCAGGATGCCAGTTGCCCCGCTCACTGGTACGCTACGCTGGCGATTTTCGGAAGTCCAGTTGCTCTTTTTGCTCCGAGTTGGGTAGGAACAATAGAGTCTCAAGTTGACTCTTACCTGAAGAGTGGTGAAAAAAATTGGAGTATCCCAATAGAATTTCAAGGAAAAGTCATCAACATTGATGATGCTTATCTCCTCAGCCAAAAGGCGTATATTCAGGATTTTCTGTCCAAGGAGCCACAAGAGAGTTTGGAAGAAATAGGCAAGCAGATAGACGCAAAGAGTTTTTGGAGTGAATTAAGAGGCTATAAAGAATGGATTATGGTCTGCGCCATACTCACGATCCCCTTTTTAGCGTACGAGGCTTGGCAGTGGAAAAGAAAACGAAAGACAATAAAAAAGAAAGCTGACTTAATCAACATAATTATAGCAATAACAGTTCCAGCAGTGTTCCTAATCTTACTCTTACTTATCCAATTGTTTTATTGATGAGAATTCCCTTGCTTTGCAACTAAATGTACAGTGCCTATATAATATAGGAGAACCTGAATTTGAGCTTATTTGGCTGAAATACGCTTAGAATAAGCCAAATATTATGGTGCTCCGGCCGGGATTCGGACCCGGGTCTTCGGCTCGAAAGGCCGGAAT
>CAYGYB010000229.1:0-2910 GCA_964354015.1 uncultured Candidatus Bathyarchaeia archaeon | reverse complement strand
CGCTTGCCCTTAATTACGCTGAGCATCAAATCGCACAAGTGTTTGATGTCGCCTTCTCTGAAACCGCGTCGCGTTACGTCTTGGAAGCCGATTCTTAAACCCGACGGGTTATCACGGTCATCCTGATCATCGTAGGGCAAGAGGTTCTTGTTCAAGATTATGTTAGCCTCTTCTAGGTCGTAGGCGAGTTTTTTGCCGCCTCCGAAGTCGCTGACGTCAACTGCCAGCTGATGTGACCTTGTGAAACCTTTCGACTCGCATAATACGTGGACGCCGTTCTCGCAGAGACATTGCCCCGCTGTTTGAGCGTTCTTCACCGTTTGCTTAGCCAGTTCAGCGCCGAAGAGTTTCATCTCTAAAGCGGCTATGCCGAGCGCTGGTAATCTGCCGAGGTGAGTGTTGGAAGCGCTTAACGGAAAAACTGCGAATTGAATAGCCTTTATTGCTTTTTCCACCCGCGGGTTTTTGGAGTTTCCAAGTATGACGCCGCCTTGTGGTCCTGGAAAGGTCTTGTGGGTTGACGAAGTTACGAAGTCTGCGCCTTCGCTGAACGGGTCTTGGAAGACACCGCCTGCGATAAGCCCCAAAACGTGAGACGCGTCATACGCCACGTAAGCGCCTACTTCGTCAGCAACCGCCTTAAGCTCTTTAATTGGGTGAGGAAAGAGGAATAGGCTTCCGCCGAACGTGACTATGCCTGGTTTAGCGGCTCTTATCACGTAGGCTGACTTGTCAGGGTCTATGTTTAACTCGTCTATGCTGTAAACGTGATTTATGTTCTCTAAGCCGAGAACTGCGCCAGCTAAACCCGCGTAATCATGCGAAATGTGCGCGCCGCAACTGAGCGGTGTGACCACCATTTTCCTGTTCTTCGCTGCCTGCGATAAACCTTTGAAGGTAGCTAAATTCGCATGTGTGCCAGAAACTAAGCGCACGTCTGCCCAGTTGCATTTGAACAGGCGTTTCATCAAGTCAGTTGCGTAGTTCTCGATGAGTGACATGTACTTTTGGCCTTGGTAGTATCGTGTTTTCACGTGTCCTTCAAGGTCATTCTCGCCTTCAGCGTACCTGCATTCTAGGTCTTTGGAGAGGCTGAGCATTTGGTTGACGGCTGGAGATTTTAAGCCTTCACTTGCGATGAGGTTTACGCATTCTATGTCGCGGTAGTGTTCATGGTTGCGGCTGGCGTCTACCAGTTTGAGGATGAGTTCTGAGAAGCTTTCCATTTTTGCGTCACGCTCAAACATCAACCGAAATATGCTTGGCACTATTTAGCCATTACTGGAAACAGGGATCGTTATAAAATGATCTGTTCTTGCCATGGAAACATGCAGTGCTTCGTGATGTTTGGGTTGTTTTGTATGGGAAACTTTAAATGTACGAGTTATCGTACTTGGCATTTGTGGCACTCGTAAAAATGACCGCCAACATAGAAGTCACCGCAGTAATCGAGGAATATCTTGAATGCATCTATAAACTTCAAGAAAAGAGCGGAGTCGCCAGAACCAATGACATCGTTAAGTCGCTTGAAGTGGCGCCTGGCACAGTCACAAACACGGTGGAATGGCTAGAAAAACAAGGCTTGGTAACGCATAAACCCTACAAAGGCGTCAAACTTACGCAGAAAGGCCGAAAAATAGCTCTACAAGTGATAAGGAAACATCGGCTTTCCGAGCGGCTACTAGTGGACATTCTGCACATGGGAAGGGACAAGGTACATGACGCAGCCTGCAAACTGGAACACAGCATAACCGAAGAAATGATTAAACCCCTAGAAGAGGCGCTGAAACATCCCAAAACATGTCCCCACGGAAACCCCATACCCACAGAAGGCGGAGAAATCATTGAGGAAAAGTCACTGCCGCTACTGGAGCTCGCTGTAGGCGAACAAGGCACAGTAGTAAAGATAACAGAAGAGAAAGCAGATTTGCTGCGTTATTTAGACAAGCTAGGACTTGTGCCTAAAGCGCCAATAGAGATTCTGGAAAAAGCTCCCTTCAACGGTCCAATCACCGTAAAAGTAGGTTCAACTAACCACGCGATAAGCCGCGCAGTGGCCTCAATAATTCAAGTAAAGTGAACAAAATAAAAGGTGCTGATTACATGGAAAAACGAAATTTGGAAAACCGTGCAGTGCCTCTAACCGCGCTGAAGGATAAAGAGACTGGAACTGTAACTTCCATAAAAAGCGGGCGTGGAAGAGGACGAGGAAGAGGCTGGGGCTTCGAAAAGAGACTGATGGACATGGGTCTTACACCTGGCACAAAAGTAACTGTTGTGAAATCAGCCCCTTTCCATGGACCCGTGGAAGTTCTTGTACGCGGCTCAAGACTTGCTCTTGGCAGAGGCATGGCAGAGCGAATTCTCGTGGAGACCGCAAATGAATGACGCAGAAGAAGCTGCTCATTGCCTTAGCTGGAAATGCTAATGTCGGAAAATCAGTAATTTTCAACTATTTAACTGGGCTGCATCAGCACATCGGCAATTGGCCTGGAAAAACAGTTGAAAGAGCCGAAGGAACACTGCACTTCAAAGGCTACACAATAGACATAATCGATTTGCCCGGTATTTACTCGCTGTCCACTTATTCTTTAGAAGAGATAGTCTCAAGGAAATACATTACAGTTGAGCGACCCGACGTAGTGATTAACGTTGTAGACGCTTCAGTGCTTGAAAGAAACCTCTTCTTCACCTTGCAGCTGATGGAACTGGAAACTCCGATGGTGATAGCACTGAATCAAGTTGACATGGCAAAAAGCAAGGGCATCCAAATAGACTTGAAGAAACTGGAGAAGCTTTTAGGAGTGCCAGTTGTGCCCACTGTTGCAGTAAAGGGCGTAGGCGTCACGAAGCTTTTGGAGAAAGCCATCGAAACAATCGAAAAAGGCGCAGTGGAAAAACACGCCCAAG
>CAYGYB010000228.1:0-2947 GCA_964354015.1 uncultured Candidatus Bathyarchaeia archaeon | reverse complement strand
TAGAAGGCAGATAATGGCAATAATCAGAGACAGCACACAGAAACTGGTTGACAGAGCAAACCTGACCTATGATGAGTCACGCGAAGTCATGAAGGAAATAATGCAGGGACAAGCAACAGACGCGCAAATAGCTGCATTTCTAACGGCTTTACGGATGAAAGGCGAAACAGTTGAAGAGATAACCGCTTTCGCAGAAATCATGAAAGAATACTCCACCAGAATCCATCCCCACGTAAATGGTCGCTTAATTGATACCTGCGGAACTGGCGGAGACAAAATAAAAACCTTCAACGTAAGCACAGCCGCGGCTTTTGTAGTTGCCGGCGCCGGCGTCGCCATAGCAAAGCATGGAAACCGCTCAGTAACCAGCCACAGCGGCAGCGCCGACGTGCTGGAAAAACTTGGCTTCAACCTTGGCATGCCCGCTGATGCTGTTCAGAGCAGCGTTGAGCAAGTGGGCATAGGTTTCATGTTTGCGCCCGCCTTTCACCCAGCCATGAAATACGCCATTGGTCCGAGGAGAGAGATAGGCATCCGAACGATATTCAACGTTCTCGGTCCATTAACTAACCCAGCGTGCGCCAATGCTCAAGTGGTCGGCGTTTACGACCGCAAACTAACAGTGCTCCTGGCTCACGCGTTGAAAAAGCTTGGGTGCGAGGAAGCAATGGTTGTCCACGGCTTGGACGGGCTGGATGAAATATCCACTGTAGGCAAAACAGCCATTGCCTGGTTAAGAGAGGGCGAAGTTAAAACCATAGAAACTACCCCAAGAGACTTCGGTGTCAAGCACGCCACAATAACCGCGATAAAGGGAACGACGCCTGAGGAAAGCGCCGAAATTCTCTTCAAAATCTTGACTGGTCACTGCGCAACGGACGATGCAAAACGCGACATGACGCTTGTTAACGCTGCCGCAGGCATTATCGTAGGCGGAAAAGCGGAAAACTTCAGATGTGGAATGGACTCAAGCCGTGAGTCAATCGACAGCGGCGCCGCCTATCGCAAGTTGAAAGCCCTGATTAAGGCGTCCGATGGAGACCTATCAAAGCTTGAGGAGCTGGAGTCAAAGTATGGCTGACTTTCTTCATGTGCTCGCACGGGACGCAAAAGAAACAATACGCAAGGGCTACTACGAAGTTCCAACCCAAACGAGGACAGCCCCAATCAGCTTAAAAAAGGCAATTGCGAGAAGCAAAAATGCCCCAGTCATTACTGAAATCAAAGCTGCTTCGCCATCTGCAGGCGTAATCAGAAAAAACGTGAAAGCTGCTGAGCTTGCACGGGCTATGGAAAAAGGCGGAGCCGTAGGCATATCAGTTCTGACTGAGCCAACACATTTCCAAGGCTCTTTACACTCGCTTGCTGAAGCGCGGAAAGCCGTGAAGCTTCCGATTCTCATGAAAGACATAATCCTGAGCCCCGTGCAGGTAGAAGCAGCATCAAAAGTCGGCGCCAACGCTGTTCTGTTGATACAGGCGCTCTTTGACAGGGAACAATGCGAGTGCAATATCAAGGAAATGATAACGGAAGCACATTCAAGAAACCTTGAAGTCTTGTTGGAAACTCATAATGAGGACGAGTTCCGTTTCGCCGTAGAGACCGATGCCGACTTGGTGGGAATTAACAACCGCGACCTTGGAACATTAAAAGTGGATTTGAACGTTACAAAACGAATTCTGGAAAATAATGATGCTAAACGGAAAATTGTCGTAAGCGAAAGCGGCGTCAACACGCTTGCTGACCTCCGTTTTCTCCATGCATGCGGCGCAAACGCCGTTCTCATCGGTTCAGCAATCATGCGAGCGGGCAACGTTGAAGAAAAAGTCAAGGAGTTCGTGCATGCGCTATGAGCACGGTGAGGGTGAAGATTTGCGGGATAACCCGAAAAGAGGATTTGGACGCTGCAGCAGCGGCTGGAGCAGACGCCGTTGGCTTCGTAGTTGGCGCAGCTGCTTCGCCAAGAAACCTCTCATTGGAAAAGGCTGAGAAACTGTTTAGGCAGGTTCCGCCTTTCGTGAAAAGCGTTCTGGTCACGGTTCCAACAAGCCCCGATGAGCTCGCGGAAGCTTGCAAAAAGCTGAATCCAGACGTCGTTCAAATTCACGGAGCAAACCTGCGCAGCGCCGCGCTACTTCGAGAGAAAATAGCTAACACCTCTTGGATAGGGGCTGTTAATGCAAATTCGCCTAACGCACTTGAAACCGCCCAAGCAGCATCACAAATGTTTGACGCCGTTCTCCTCGATTCTCTTGCCGATGGGCAGTATGGTGGAACAGGCGTTGTTCACGATTGGACATTAAGCAAGCGCATCAAGCACGCTATTCATCCGACGCCGCTGATTCTGGCTGGGGGCTTAAACCCTGAAAACGTTGCAGAAGCAGTGCGTGTTGTTCAGCCCTACGCTGTCGATGTCTCCAGCGGCGTTGAACTGCAACCGGGACATAAAGATAACCAAAAAATGATAAATTTCGTTAAAAACGCAAAGAATGTGAAAACATGAAAAAACTAAGCAGTTATCCAGTAGACGGCAAATATGGCAAGTACGGTGGACGCTTCATCCCAGAAACGCTGATGGCGGCAGTTAACGAGTTAGAGGAAGCCTACCTGCAAGCTAAAAAAGACGCAGGTTTCCAGAAGGAGTTGGCGTATTACCTTTCAGAGTACGCTGGAAGACCCACGCCGCTGTATTACGCGGAGAATTTGACGAAGAGCGCTGGCGGAGCGAAAATTTACTTGAAACGCGAAGATTTAGCGCATGGAGGCGCCCACAAAATTAACAACACGCTTGGGCAAGCATTGCTGGCAAAGCGGATGGGCAAGAAGCGCGTTATCGCTGAGACAGGAGCGGGTCAGCATGGCGTTGCCACGGCTATGGCTTGCGCCGCGTTAGGCTTGAAGGCTGAAGTGTACATGGGCGTTGAAGACATGAAGCGGCAGCGGCTTA
>CAYGYB010000227.1:0-2949 GCA_964354015.1 uncultured Candidatus Bathyarchaeia archaeon | reverse complement strand
ACTGCAGCAGTTCTGGCAAATCCTCGCGCAGTGTAGGCTCGCCGCCTGTGAAGGTTAAGATGAAAACGCCGATTTGGCTGAGGCGGTCTATCACGTCTTTCCATTGCTTAGTGTTCAACTCTGCCGTTTCGTGAGGTCCGCCAGCGTAGCAGTGAACGCAGTTGTTCTGGCACTTAAAGGTGAGCGCCATGTCCATGCGTAACGGCGCTGAATACTGATAGGTAAAGGGTTCTTCTTTTTCTACTTCGAGAAAAGACACGGGACAGACCTTCTCGGTTTGCGCCAGCGTGCTAATTGTATAGACGAGTTTCTCGTAGTCTGCTTTTGCTTTAGCGATGCTTACGCGGTACATGCGGCGGATTTTCTTCAGAACATGGCTTTCAGGTATGCCCTGCATGAAATAATAGGCATAAGCGGATGCGGTTTCGTTCAGGTGAAGCACCGTGTTCGCGTTTATCACCATGACTCCCCGCTGGTCTGGCTCGATGCGCAGTTGAAGCGACATTCTTGCAAACTCGTCTTTTCCGCGGTATGTATAACGCCCTTGAGGAACCGTAGGCGGACGCAGGATTTTTCGTAGGAAACTCATTTTTAGCCGACACCTCCACCCGCACAAGCGCAAGCGCAGGATACGCAGGCGCACGCGCAGGCACATGCATGACATGCGCAGACGCAGTCAGCTCCGTGGCGTGCAGGTTCATGTGACGCTTTCGTTGGAGGTGGCGCGGGGATGATGGCGTTGGCGAATTTTTCGATGTTGAGTACGATGTTGCTTGAGGTTTTTTCCATTGCCGTGGCTATGTTGTTTGCGAATTCTGCGCCTGGAATCGTTGGTGGCTTGGCTGCTTGAGCAGGCGCATTCACGTTTGGCGTGTACGTGGGATTAGGGTGGTAATAGTGGTAGCCGTACCAGTACCAGAACCAGAATGGGCTTGGTTTGAAGACGCGGTTTTGGAAGGCCGTTTCTGTGCGAGCGCGGTAGTTCGGATCGAGCAGAAGCCACAGTAGTTGTTCATCATAAGCTTTGGATGCCAAATCAACCGTGCCTGCTTGTTCCACTTGTGCCCATGCTTTGTCTGCGATTTTCCTGTAGTAATCCACGGTGTCGCGTCGGCTGTATCCGCGCAGTTTCTGTTCCGTAGTGTCTCTCAGAAACATTACTGTGTGCGCCAGTTTTTCTTCGTCCAAAGTCCCATCGTCTTTCAATGCGTTAAGGAAATCAATCTCGTAGTATCGCAGTGGATTTTCGGCGGTTCCAGTTTTGTCTTTGAACTCGGGCATTATTTGCAGTTTAAGCGCTGGGTTAACGGATTCCGTCCACACGGCTCTCTTCTGCAGCAGGCTATAAAGAATTTCAGTTACTATTTGTGTCGGTTTCATATCAAGCAGGTAGGAGGCTTCGACGGCTGTTAAACCGCGTCTTATTCCAAGGGTTTCCATGCTGACTTTTGGAGTTGTGTAGCCTTTCTTGCGGATAACATAAACTGCGACACCGATTGCAAATATGGCGAATACGACGCCGATAACTACAAAAGCGTAGCCTTCAAAGAAGCCTTCGCTGGGCGGCTGCGGCTTGTAGTCTGGTAGGTACTCGGCTGGAAATGAGACGCCTATGGGATATTGCTCGTTTGGTGCAAGGTTCTGTTTTTCCCAGTAAACCGCCAAGCGGCCATCTTCATAAGACGTGCTGTTCCAGAAGGCTGTCTGCGTCGTTTTCACTTCGCTTGTTGTAACGTTTGGTGGGAGAATTATTTGTATGCGCAAGTCGTTAACGACGGCTTCTTCCCACCATGTGGGAATGAACTGCATGCCCAAGTTGCCCGGGTTCATGGTGTCGTTGTAGAGCATGCCTGCAACGTTTGTGGTTACGTTGAACCTGATTGATTGCCCAGCCATCAAGGGCTGGTTGAAGGTGATTTTCACTTTGTAGTCGCTTCCTGAACTTGCGTCGGATGTAGTCAATGGATGACCGTACTGATCGAAGGCTTTGTCTATGTAGAAGTCGCCTTTCGGCTGACCGATTAGAACATAGTTTATGTTTGAGCCTGAATCGAGAACCAGATTCACATCATAGAGCAGGTCGATTGTGCCGTCTTGGTTTATCCAGATTTTTGTCCATTCATGCTCAAAGTAATACACTCTTTCTTGCGCGTTGGCAACACTCGTAAACGTCACAAACATGATTAAGGCAACTGCAGCAAGTGCAAGGTGAAGGCGTTTTTTCACCATTTCGGCTCCTCAGTAACCTCAAACGTGTTGCCACAGTAGGGACATGTGGCGTAGGGCACGCCTGACACTATTTTAATCTGGTTTGCGTCAACCGAAGCCGAACAGTGGGGGCATTTTAATGCAGCGGCTTTCATCTGTCCTGAAATCTCAAGCTGCTGGATTATAGTTGTGGGTTTGCGTGAGAAAACATATGCCACATACGCTATGACGAAGCCGACTATGAGAAGCACAGCGCCTTCAACCAGCCTCAGAACTTGCTGTTGCTGAGTTAGGGCTACCGACCCAGCTGAAAGTAGGAATATGAAGCCGAAGAACAAGAGCACTGCCGAAGCGATTGCGCTTAATATTACTGTAATTTTCATGGCTACGTGTTGTATAACAGGATAGAATTTAACTTTACCCTTTAGAGCAGGATGTGTTTCGGTTTCTGACATATTTCTGAGCGCGCAACTGGGCTTATATTACGATTTAGCTTGTGCTATGTTGGTGCATGGCAATGAGCAAGCGTCTTTCCAGCAAGAAATTCCTTGAAGTTTTCGATGCCATATGGGAAGAGGGCCCTCCAGTCAAGTATCAGAATCCCGATGCTTGGATACAGCCTTAACATACTATATCAAAATCAGAAAGCACAGGGCGTGTTTTGCAAGTTCACGGTTCAATGTGTGGGTCGCTTCTCTAATGGGAAGCTTTATTTTTCAGCTCCTCCACATACGGTCAGCG
>CAYGYB010000226.1:0-2955 GCA_964354015.1 uncultured Candidatus Bathyarchaeia archaeon | reverse complement strand
AGCTTCCATAAAGCGTAACAGAAAAGCACTGGAAGACTACGCAAAGCGCAATCCCCTTTTTCTTATTGTGCTTGAGCCTGTTGCTGCGCCTGCAGAGCCAGTGGTGGCGAGGTTAATGGCTGAAGCAGCAGAAAAAGCAAATGTTGGTCCCATGGCAGCGGTGGCTGGCGTTCTAGCTGACTTAGCCGTGAAAGACATGATTGCCGATGGCTGCAGAGTGGCTGTTGTGGAAGACGGCGGCGAAATTTCCGCTGTGTCGGATAGGGCTGTTGACGTGGCGCTTGCGGCTGGAGATGCGCCGCTTTCAAAACGTTTCGGATTTAGGCTAACGGATTTCCCAATAGGCGTAGCCACGAGTTCGGGGCGTTTCAGTCACGCCTTAAGTTTTGGCGATGCTGAGGCAGCAACGGTTTTCTGCGGGACTGCAGGGTTGGCGGATGCTGCGGCTACGGCTGTGGGTAACGTTGTTAAAGGCGGAGACTGCAAAGCGGCTGTTAAACGTGGAATTGATGAGGCCTTGTCTATTGAGGGCGTTGAAGGCGTGCTAATAATCTACAAAGGATTTACTGGGACAGCGGGCAAGATCCCGCAAATAATCAAAGTTGACCCTTCCAGCACATAGGTAACCTATGAAAAATTAGACCTCTATCCCTTCTATCGATTCCTGTGAAAAGCAATTTGGCAACTTTTAGTAATCATTGGTTGTTTTTGGTGACTAACGCGTGAAAAAAAACTATAGCCCCCTTATTTAAACTATAAATAGGTTGAAACGTGGCTGTAGTGTTTGTCAAGAAAATTTGACTAAGAAAAAGGGCTGTTTAGTCAAGAAACCCTGACAAGAACCCTTTTAACCCGTTCCAAGCTGAGTATAATGGCGATGCTGACATGAGGAAAAAGGTGTTAGCGGTAACGGTTATTCTTGTGTTTCTGGCAGCGACGTTTTTAGCTGGAGCTAACTCTGCTCTTGGGAGTACAGTAGTTGAGGACTCTTGGACAACATTGACGCACCTGCCAGTATCCTACTCTGGTTTCATAGGTGCTGCGGTTTTGGATGGAAAGATATACTCTATTGGATATGACATATGCGAGCGATATGACCCTGACGCAAACACGTGGTCATCAATAGCTTCCCTGCCAATCTATACAGGAAGCGCAGTTGTTGCGTGCAAAAACAAAATTTACGTAATCGGCGGAAACCCAACCCAAGTCTATGACCCAACAACTGACACATGGGAGAATAGAACTGCAATACCTGCAACAATTTACCGACAACAGGCTAATGTTGTGGATAACAAAATCTACGTGATATTTGGGCAACAGCCCTCTGTTTTAAGCATAATTAATCCTTCTGATGTAAATTATGTTTACGACCCAACAACAGATTCATGGTCTACGATGGCGTCTATTCCCACACCAGTTGAGGGGTACGCCTCTGCAGTGCTAGAAAACAAACTGTACATAATAGGAGGCGGAACAGGCACATCTACTCCGAATAACGCTACGAACCTAGTTCAAATTTTTGACCCTGAAACGAACCAGTGGACCAATGGTACACCAATTCTCACGGGCGTTTTTCACGCAGCCGCCTGTTCTACTTCAGGGCTCATAGCGCCGAAGCGAATCTACGTTGTCGGTGGATCGCTTCGCTATGATGGAGGCGGGCTCTCAGTTGATACTAGTGCTCGAACTGCTACTAACCTTACTCAGGTTTATGACCCTGCGACTGGAAGCTGGTCTTTAGCGGCTTCCATATCTGAAAGCCGCCGGTCTTTTTCATTGATAAATGTTAATGATGTACTTTATGCTGTGGGAGGTGTGAATGGTAACGCCGCAATCGAGAGGTATATCCCTATAGGATACGATGAATCTTTGCTACCTACCCCTGTTCCAACTCCAACAGCTTCACCAACTCCTGCACCTGATGGCTATGCTGCTAACCTTCCAATAATACTAATCGTAGTTGTTGTAATAGTTGTCATCATCATTACAGGCTTAGTAGTTTACCACAAGAAATCCAAGAAAAACGCTTAGGCGCTTTTGCTGTCTGCTAGGTTGGCTTAAATCTGTTGTGCCTCATGCGCCTTGCAGAGTGCAGGGCTTTGGAAGGGCAAATATAGGTAGTTGGTAACTGCCAGTTTTGTTTGGTTCTCCGAAATGCTTTTATTTTCGATTTAACAACCTTTGGTCGGTTCGAGGCTACATGACCAATCTCAATACGCAGAAAAAGAGTTTCTCAGCGCAGTTCGGTAGCTTCGGCTATTGGTTCTATTATTATTTTAACTAGCCCAGAACTTAAACAAAAATTTTTGTCGAAGTTCTGGGCGCAGGATGGTTGTGTTAATGGTAAAGGCAAATTGTTGCAAAAAAATTGTGGTTAAATTCGGTGGTTCTAGCCTAGCTGATCACGAACGGTTGTCCAAGGCTGTAGCTGCCGTGGTTAACGAAGCCAAAAAAGGCACGCGAATCGCTGTGGTGGTTTCAGCCATGGGAAAAACCACAGACGTTCTCATGAGCACGGCGAAGAACACTTCTAATGGCAAGTTGGAGAAACGCGAATTAGACGACATACTCTCCATGGGCGAAAGAACCAGCGTACGCATATTCGCCGCCGCACTGCGAACTAACGGCGTGGAATCCCGCTACTTCGACCCGCTGGATGATGATTGGCCAATAATAACCGACGCTGCCTTCTCCAATGCGAACCCGCTCTTAAACGAGTGCAAACAACGCATCAAAGAATGCGTGTTGCCCGTTGTTGAAAAAGGCACCGTGCCAGTCATCGCGGGTTTCGTAGGCAGAACCCTAGACGGTAAAATAACTACTCTCGGACGCGGAGGAAGCGACACCACAGCGTTTATTCTCGCCGAAGCCTTAAGCGCAGACGAAGTTGTGCTGGTCACTGACGCTGACGGCATAATGTCCGGCGACCCGAAGGTTGTTGCGGGTCCCCGAAAG
>CAYGYB010000225.1:1214-2956 GCA_964354015.1 uncultured Candidatus Bathyarchaeia archaeon | reverse complement strand
CAACGATTAATGATCATTGGCATTTGGTCGCTACTGATCTTGACCCTAAAAGCGAAGATTTTGATCAAATTTTGGCTACACGATGGATAAAGATAATAGATAACACTGTGGAAAACGAGCCGTAACGCATAATTTGGTGCACAGACAGAGTTTCCAAAGTTGCTCTTACCTGAACTTGCACGCTTCAAGTTTATCGTGTGGCGACTGCACCGCTTCTGCGCACTGAATAGAAAATTTTTTATGCCATAGCATACGTAACGGTATACTAGAGGGGAATTTAGTGGCCAAATGTCCTAAATGCGGAAAAGAAGTTAAAAACGCAAAGAAAGTTTGGAAAATGGCAGGCAAACCTGACAAAAGTGGAAAACGAACACAACTTACCATAGGACTCTATGAGTGCTGTGGAAAAACCTTCAGGCAAGTCTTAGACAAGAAAAAAATCTAAACAATGATATGTCTGCATTTCCCTAATTTTTCTCTTTTTTTCAATTGACGCGTTTGGTTAGGGAATGCGCACAGAAAAGCAGAGTTTGGTTGATGGTTTTGTATACCGCGTTTTGCATGTGCATCTTGAGCAGTTAACCATGCCTTTAACGCTGTTGTTTCTGTGCCGCAGAGCTTTTTCAGCCTTTGCTCTAGCACGCTTGAATTACGAGGATAAGTAAAAAATGGGGGAAAGTTTTGAGTGGATTTGTCACGCGTTCTTAGTGTTTTCTGAGCACTAGGACGATGGCTACGATGCCTATGACTATGGCTACTATGACTGCAGCCATAATGGCGTAAAGTAGTCCTGTGTAGTCAGGTGCCGGTTCCGGTTCTATCGTGGGCGCTACTGTTGGCGCTGGACCTACAAATACAGCTGTTGCTGCTCCTGAACTGCCGTAGGATGTGTCGCCTCCGAACGTTGCCATGATCGTGTAGGTGCCCTCGACCTCCGGGGTGAATGGAATGCTGAACGTGCCGTAATACGCCTCGGTTGTAGCTACGCCAATGTCTTTGTAATTATTGTTTGGATCAATTGCGTATACATACACTGGAACACCAGTCATTGAAATATTGCCCCAAATTCCGCCGATCGGCTGTTGCATGTGTAAGTATTCCATTTGTGTGGTCATCGAATCTTGGCTAACGCATGGAGTGCCAGACTGAGCAGGGGATAAATCTAACACTGAACCTTCAATCAAGGCTTTTTCGCCCAGTGCAATTGTTTTTGGTCCTGCCGTTACTGTGGTTGCGCTTTTGCCCGCGCCGAATACGTACATATAACCGTCCTGAGCAGAGGCTATTGTATAGCCGTCAGCCATTGCGCCCGGATTCATTGGTGTTGTGATGTTCCATACGCCTTTGCCTGTAGTAGCGTTGATGCAGTGGAATTTCCAGCCTCTGGTAACTGGCTGTGATTGTGTGTGCTCAGTGTTGTACGTATAGATCATTCCGTCTACTATGCTGACTCCTGTGTTGAAAGGATTCAAGCCTTCATATGGGGTCTCGAATGGTACACCGTAATCTTGGTACACCCAAGATATTTTGCCTGTGGTCCAGTTGAAAGCGTAGACACCGGCGTATTCGCATAGGATTAGGTTGCCGCCGTATGACGCTGCACTGTATGCTCCCCAGATTCCCCAAGGATAGCCTCCAGCCGTGTATACTGACTGGCTCGTCCATAGTCTCTTTCCAGTTGACAGGTCCCAACAACCCACAATACCGTCTTGGCAGAGGCAGGCGATTTTTCCGTGGTCAAC
>CAYGYB010000225.1:0-1114 GCA_964354015.1 uncultured Candidatus Bathyarchaeia archaeon | reverse complement strand
TACGCCGTTGGCAGATCTGTTCTCGACTATTCTAGTAGCGAAGTTGGTGGAAGTTCCTCTTGTGGTCCAATTGATCCACCGTCCACCGGATATGCTTATGACGTATTCGCCGATTTTAGTGCCCGCTAAGACACCTGTATAGTTAGTAACAGCCCCTGTCAAAGGATTTATCTTCTGCATCGTCGTTCCAGATAACCTTAAAAGCTCTACTACAGTACTGACTTCTGCGGTTCCGCCCAGAACTTCTCCAGTCGTTAAACCTAAGCCTGTGCCCCAAAGGTAATTAATGGATGTTGGCGTTACACCACCTGGAATTGCGTAATACAATTCGCCTGTGCGTAAATCATAGCATGTCGCGCAGCTTGTTGGCACACCGTTGATTGGTAGAGTCCTTGTTTCGTAAACTCTTCCTGCATAGATAAGACCTGGAACAGAAGCACCAAACCCGCCCCCAGTGAGAGAGTCAGTGCCTGCTTCTGGTCCAATCAGCCCAGCTATGGAAGCCAATCGTTTCCAGACTATGTGCGAAGTGGCTGATGCTTTAGCGAATGCGGTGTACTTCGTGTTGCCTTTGAAGTAATTGGTGCCCTCAGGCCAGTTTGGGTAACCTTCGCCACTGCCATCCCAAGGATAGTTCCCCAGAAGTACTGCCCATTCTCTGTTTTCAAAGTGCACTGGTCGCTCCCAGTAGCCTACTGGAAGGGGCGCTGCAGGCCAACTCGATACCATATCAGACTGCACAGTAACGTTCGTTGTATATAGCGTTGAGGAGGGCTTCCAATATTGTGATTGAGTAAAAGTCGCGTTTCTGCTACCGCCCATTACAGCATTAGGAGGACTAGTGTAGACTCCTGGGGGCCAATAGCCTCCAGGGAAGTCAAACTTGAACTTCCAAGTGCCAAGTTGGTCAACAACGTATTCAAACCATGAGGTAGCGTCTCCTTGATAAGAATTCAGCGTTATTATTTCCGTCGTACTGTCTGGTTTTGTGATCGTCACCTTGAACCCAGTAAGGTAAGTGGCTACATGAACACCGGGAGTGACCCAAACGTTAACCAGCAGAGTCTGGCCGAGACCTATAGTCAGGGGTCGGGCGCTGAGATAGGCGTAGCTA
>CAYGYB010000224.1:0-2963 GCA_964354015.1 uncultured Candidatus Bathyarchaeia archaeon | reverse complement strand
GCCAAATTGTTTTGAAATCTCGATGAATTTGGCTAGTTTTTGCCGTGTTGGATGCTTGCCTTCTGGGTCAGCAAGGTAGCAAGCGGCAACAGCGTTTGCTAAGGCTAAACGGCACTCGTCGGAAAGCACGTTTCCGTCGCCTAATATGTTTCCTGCGTTCCAAGCGTCGCCTGCGCCCGTTGCTCTCAAAGCTTGGATTTTGAAGGCGGGAACAACCGTTTCACGTTTCGTGGTGAATGTGGCTGAGAAACTGGTGGTGTGCAAGTCAACCCGCGCAAATAAATGCTTAGCTAATGTTCTGGCAGCTTCCATGGCTAACTCTTCAAAGCGCAGTTTTCCGCGTTGCATGCTTATCTTCTTGTTAAGCAGTGCCGCGTAGCTGATTGCCTCATTCTCATTAACGCTTAAAATGTCCACTTGCTGGGTTTTCAGGACTTTTTCCATCAGTTCGGGAATTTTACTGCGTTTTGGCGTTGGGTCTGCCGTGTCATAATACGTCTTGCCCTTTCCTTTCGCTTTTGCCCTGCCAAAAACGGTTTGAGCCAGTTCAGTTCCGAATTTTCTTGTTCCAACCCAATTGAATACGCAAACGTAATCCGCACGCTCAATCACTTCATAATCGCCATCACTCAAGTTGGACGGACCAAAATCGGCTAGTGCACCTAAGTCTCTGAGCATGACATTCGCTTTGCCATTTTCAGCTTTGAACTCCAGCGCTGTTGTTACTGATGCCTTTTTTGAGAGTTTGATGTGCGAAGTGTCAACATGGTACCGTTTAAGGTGGAAGTTTATTTGTTGAAGACCCAGCTTGTTCGCGCAGGCTATGGGTGTGACTGCTGCGCCGAGCGCGGCTAAGGCAGACGCCGTGTTGATGGCGTTTCCGCCTCTGATGTCTGTTTGCGCGATGCCGTCTATGCTGCCGCCTTTTCTGTCCGCTACATCCTTAACCATCGAGAAGAAACCTGCTGCATCACAATCTACACTTATTAGTCTGTCGAGGAAAAAGTCCGGCATAACTACCACATCAAGTTTTCTGGGAACTTCTTTCAGAAAACTCAACAATTCGTTCTTACAGTGTGCCTGCAATGTTGAAAACCGCCTTTATACACATATTCTTCCGAAAAGCTAAAATAACCTTTTCCATAATAACCGTAGAGCACCATTCAAACGCATGTACATAACTGTGTGGAGAAGGGAGACGGCGTGAAATTTAAAGCTGAGATTTTCCTGCTGTTGGCAGCAATAGTATTGTTTGCCGCGAGCACTTTCGTCTACTCTGGCGGAGTGGTGTTAGGTTATCTTTGCAAAACTTATGCGATTTCCCTTGTTGGATGCGGCTCAGTTTTGATGGTGACTGCGTCGATTTCTTATTCGAAACGGAGCAAAAAATCCGCTTAACAGCGACATAGCGCTTCTTGCGCAGTCAAAGTGTTATCCAAAGGCGAAGCTGACTAGAAACCAGACTATGTCTCCGAACAACAACGCAATAATTAAGCCGATTGTTACGAATATGAGCATGGGCAAGCCAGGCGTAGCCCACACTTTGGCACCGATTTTTCCAGCGTCAACCGCCTTGGAGAGACGTGTGACTATTTCGTCTCTTCCCTCGTCTTTTGGCACGACAACAAGTCTTCTTTTTCCAGCGTCGGCGCCGTTCTCTTCAGCTATGTCTTCCATTGGGTAAATGTGCCATTTCTCTTTTAGCTTGGCAACAGAAACTCGGTAGCCTGTTATCAGCACTAAAACTTTTTTCCAAAAGGGTTCGTTTGCAAGTGTGTCTTCGAAAATTTTCTGTCCAGTTTTTACGCGCCAAAAGAGGTTATAGAGAAGCAAGGCGACGCCGCTGAAGGCTGCAACTAACACAGCGTTGCTGAAGATTGTTAGTGGAAAGATGTTTTGGGAAAGCGGCGAAACTCCTGAGGCTAAGACGGGCGTGAATAGTGTTGCTGGAAAGAAGGGCAAAGCGAGGGCAATGCACATCAGCGCCTTCGAATCAGCTCCGCCGAAGCCGCCTGAATAGAAAAGGACGAAGGCGATGACGACGGTTACGCCGACGCTTAACCCGAATAAAGATAGCCTTGCGGGTTCGTAGAGGAGCAGTTCAGCGATGGATAACGCAAGTGCTATGGGTGCGTAGAGCATCCAAACGCGGTTGCTGACTTCTCGGGTTTTGTAGTCGCTCCACGAAGCGTAAAGCAGAAAGCCAAGTGAAAGGGTTACTTTTGCTGCTTCGAAGATTTCTTGCATATTTCGGATGCGCTTCCAACTTGGTAAGTGGGTAGCTTAAGAGATTTATGATTTTGCTAATAAGAATTTGTCCTAGGCGTATAAGTCCAAAGTAACAAAAAAATTAAGAAAAATTAGTCTATGGGGCTGTTGCCTGAAATTCCAAGGCGGCTCCTGAGGTTGGCACTACTTTGAAATGATATGTGGTTCCTGATTCCCACGGATAGGTAACGTTGAAGCTTTGGATTGCGCTTGCATCAATTGCTTTCGGGAGATCGGGTTCAATAGCGGTATTTGTTTGAGTTTGAAGCGTTGAAGTTGATAACCCGACGTATATTGCGGTTACTTGTCCGCTTGAGGTTCCAGTGTTTTGGATGTCAATAATTATCTTCTCAGTTCCAGTGCTGTTGTCGAAAGCTACGTTGGCTTGGTGCGGAATGAATCCTGCTTGCTGCGTTGTGCTGCTCATGTAGGTCATGACCCACGCGTAGGTTACTACTATGGCTGCGACTGCGATGACTATGAGCAGTAGCGTGGCGAGTATGGGTGATATTGCTTTTTTGGATTTCAGCATGTTTTTAGTCAGCATTACTATCACGTATTAAGATTTCATAGTTAGTTGTATTTAAACAATACGTATTCAGCGTACGTACCAAAAATAAGCAGACTCAGCTTTCCGATGTCACTGTTATTTTTGGCGGGTACTCAACAAGAAGCCACAATCCCGTTGGAGCAGT
>CAYGYB010000223.1:0-2965 GCA_964354015.1 uncultured Candidatus Bathyarchaeia archaeon | reverse complement strand
CAAAACTCAATTTCCCCTTTTTTAGTTTGTGTTCTTTCGATGCTGAAGAGGCTGAGAAGGCTCTGGGCGTCAAATTGACTACACAATTTTATTTCAGAAAGACTGCAGCTTTCTTTTCTCCTAAAGCCTAGGTACCCAGAGCCTCAGCAAACTCCTAGACGCATCGAACGAGGGTAAACTAGTTTCCGACTACATCTTAATATTGAATTAAATCTCTACTCTTTTACACCATGAACTTTTTAACTCATACCCAAGTTGCTTTGAACCCAGGCAAAAGACTCCACAGGCCTCTAAGCTACCAAGCTACCTCACCTCGGCTATGGAATCCTTGATTGTACATAGAAACAGAAAAAAAGGGAATTGTGCGGGAGATTTCTCCAAAAGCATCATGTCCAGGCTAGACTACGACAGCCTACGACTATACTGCGGTGTTTTTACTTCTTTGAAAAAAAGTGGATTGCGGGAGACGTCGCCACTGATACCAGGGTTCAAATCCCAGCGATTCCACCACTACCACGGTCAGTGGCGCAAGTTAAGAGCGAAAGTGTTGGGCGAGTTCTTTTGCCCAGCTTCGGATAGCGTTCCAATCTCTAGTGTCGTATATTCCTGGTTCTGTTGGTTTGTAGGCGGCTTCTATTCTGGGTCTCTCCATTTCCATGGCTTTTTTGGCGTACCACGGCGTTTTGTTGAAGTTGTAGACGCCACCGAACAAGCCCAAAGCGGCAGGTTGCAAACGGTACTTCGCGGTTTTTTCTTCCAGATATTTCTTTCTGGCGATACAAATACAACCAAAACAAACAATAAGAAAGCACAGCTTCACTTTAGAATCTGTTTCTCTATTATTTGGGCAAAGGAAAACAAGCCTAGCGCCATTTTTTAAGGAAGCTCTCAGCTTGAACACGCAATGTATTTCTAGAACTGTTAAGCTGCCGTTCAACGAAAACGAACACTTTCTCTTTTTGTTTAACCTTGTCGAAAAACAAATCAAACGCTACAATTACGTGTTCAGCGATAACTCTTTTGCATTCGTCAGTTAAATGCGGCGCCACAGCGATGCATTCAACCGTTAAAAGCTTCTCCGTTATTCTTGGGGCGAGATACGGTTTTGCTAACGCGATCTTTCCAGAATTGCCGACAACGTTAGCCACAGTAACCATGTACTCGTCATTTAGGAAACTGTAGTACTTATCAAAAACCGCGTCAAACTTTTTTTCTTTGTCCACTTTGGCTAGATTCGCAATTATAGCCATGGCGTTCCACGTGAGAATGCGATACTTGCTGCCTAAGAGCCCTACAAAGGTATCCATGTACGGGTACAGTTTCTCTGGATATTCAGCGCTGAGGTCCATTAATATTTTGGCGCAGCCGTAGCGAATTGCGGCTTTCGGAGAGGACACCCCAGTGAGCAGCGTCGGCAGCAAACTGAAATCGTGTTCAACTTTTCGGCGCAACTCGTCTTTTGTCAAGGTCTTGGCTGCGAGCTTTTTTAGTAATTCGTTTTCCATGAGAAACCACTTCCGTCATTACGTGATATCAGGCGCTTTTGCGATTTGACACTTTTAAGTTGTAATAGCTTCTTTATTGGCATCCAGACTATTACATCCTCAAGGATTTAGCAATTTAAGATTGTGTTTCTTGAATAAAAATATAACCATCACTATGTGCAGTAGTCATCTCTAATTGATGATTATGGAGAATTTGTCCACACCGGCGTTATATTCCAATTAGAAGCATTGCCTTCGTGAAAAATTTGTATACCAATATCCGCTGTCTGCGTAGTAAGTAAACTTCCAAGTTGCAACGAACTCCTGCCACCGTAATGTTCTAAAGCATAAGCGACAGTTTCAGCGTTAGTTCCAAATGACGCTATATACGCCAAAGGAACAGTCATGTTTATTACTAATCCGCCATTGGCATCATAAGCAACTACATGCAATCCTGCGTTATATGCTGTGCCTTCGCCCATATTAGTTACTGAACCAGCTATGTACAGGTGATTAAATGGAGCGGGGTTAGTCATATCATGCCCAGAATTATATTGAACCTCAGTTATCCCTAACGCAGTTACAAGATTTGCAGATGTTAGATTTGTGATTTGACCGTTAAGATTTGCCACTTGACTTTTAAGGTCTGAAATTTGGCTGTTCAAATTTGCTATTTGAGAGTTCATCAACTCTATTTTAGAATTTTTGTCGCTTACTACGCCGTTATAATAAAATATCGTTCCTGCAATTGAGATTACAAAGAGCATGGCTACTATCAAAGCTGATAGGGCTATTATTTTTTTGTTCATTTTGACTTTAACTCTAGGTAATAATTTTACCTTTTTTGATAAAAGGGTTTTTGTAAATATTTCTTGACTAAAGGATTTGTGTGCGAAAGCAGACCTTGTCAAGGTTTCTTGACCTAATTCAATGATGGAGATATGGATAGAGTTCTGCTCTGCTTGTTGCTTGCGTTATCATAGATCTGCTGGGTATTGATACTAAAAAACATCAATTATTTAAGAGCAGGTTTGCGTATCGATTGCTTGGTTTGGAGCAGGTGGAAGAGACAGTGAGCATTCGCGAACGTTACTTTTCAGGCTGCAGTTTATACGCTAACCCTGAGAACAAAGCCACCAACTTGTCTTCTTTGCTAACGGTTATGTTATATAACGCGAAAGTTTTTCCCTCGGAAACTTTTGATGCTTCAGCCGTCAGAACATCACCTTCTGAACTGGGTTTAAGGAAATTTATGCTCACTTGAACCGCAACTGCCCGCGTGTCTCCGAAATTCACGGCTTCTGCAAACGCGCAGTCTGCCAGCGTGAAAATTGCGCCGCCATGAGTTGCGCCTAAGAAGTTTGTGTGCTCCTTGGCAATTTTCATAGACACTTTTGAGTAGCCATCTTTCACATCGAGAACCTTAATGCCTAAAAGTTCCCTGAAATAGTCAAGTTTCTTCAATTTTCTTCGCCTTGCTT
>CAYGYB010000222.1:0-2971 GCA_964354015.1 uncultured Candidatus Bathyarchaeia archaeon | reverse complement strand
ATGAGACCAGTGCTGGTCTTCATTTCTCCGATTTTCATACGGACGTTTTTGCTGGTCAACTTTCAAACCTCAGTAAAGGCTTTAGAGAGAATTTACGGCTCACCGTTTTAAACCTTTCCAATGATTCAGTTGAAAAGTCATGGTGCACGCTGAAGAATGTAAGCTTCAAGAATGCGATTTTACACATAAGAAAAGGGGCTATTGACGTATGTAACCCATCACCTTTATAATCGCCTTAACAGAAACATACGCGGCATTGTCAGAAGACAAATCAAGCAACGACTGCCCATTAAGAACGTAATCATCCAAGTTGCTCACCAGCAGTTATCTTGTTCAAATACTTAAACTTCAAAGCTCGCGCCCGAAATCAAAATCGCGCGCGCATACTACGCTATGGGTTCTTTGGTTGTCGACTATTGAGCGGACGTTTTCCACCCATGTCGCTTTTGCCTTAATTTTGGCCATAATATTCATCAATTGTCCTTTTTTCAGTTTGAGATTTAAGATTGACTGTTTAGTGTTCGTGGTGGTGGGCGTGTTCGCATCCGCCTGTGAGTTCTGTGAGTTTGCCCTGTTTGAACGATTCAACTATTTCTTTGACGGTGTCTGCGTTGGCTTTGAGGACTATTACTCGGGCGTTTCTGAAGCTTTGCAGTCCGCCAGGTCCCATGCCGCGGGCAATGATTACGCTTGGTTTGAGGGCTAAGAGATTTTCGTGAGGGTGCCCTGTGCCTCCGAGGTGTTCGCCTGTATTTGGTACCGTTTTGATGTTTGAGATTTTCCCGTTTTCAAAATCGAAAACGGTGAAGAATGGTGCTCTTCCGAAGTGTTCTGCTAAGTGTGCTTCTAAGCCATGTTCATCTTCCACGGGAATTACTATTCTTGTAGTCATGTTTATTTCTCCTTGAAAGTTTCTAATCTCAAATAACTGCAACTGTTTAATAGACAAACGATATTAATATGTTATGTTTAGAAAATAAACAGGTTACAGTTATGGACGAAGTTGACAGAAGAATAATAACCCAGCTTCAAGAAGACGGCAGAACAAAGCTTGAAGAATTAGCCAAAACCACGGGGTACACAAGCATGGGAACCAAGAAGAGATTGCAGAAGCTGCTGGATCAAAGAACCATTAAAGTTTCTGCCTCGCTTAATCCAGGACAGCTGAAGCTTCTTCCAGCAATGGTAATGCTTGAAATGGAAAGCGCGGAAGCCATGCAGAACCTTATTGAAAGGTTCAAAGACTGCCCGCGGGTGATTAATATCTTCAAGACGATGGGTGGATACAACTTGATTGCCTTGGTCGTGGCTGAAAACCAAGACACACTTGAAAGCATATCAGTGGAGAAGTGCTCGCTACGGAGTAGCCTAGGAATTCGAAGATCAGAGTTTTACCCGATAAGCGACATTTATTTTTCGCCGTTTCTTCCGATAAGGGCAAATCTTGGGCATAAAGGGAAAGCAGTTACGCCTTGCTGCGTTGACTGTAATTCGTGTGGTCGGTATGAAGCCCACAAGTGTGTCGGTTGCCCGGCAACATGCGACTACAAAGGCACACTATAGAAGGCGCAAACATGGCCATGACCGAAAATGTCGGACTTAAAGAACTTGACGGTGTAGAAATTATCAGCTTGGTAGATAACACTGTGGATTTTCTTTCCTCGATTAGCCACAAACAGAGTCGGTCGTTCAGGCAATGGACAAGAGAACGCCATGGTCAAGAATGGATGAACGCGCATATCAGATTTCCTCTTGCTGAACATGGATTTTCAATGCTCATCCGAGTTTTCAATGACGAAAAATCAGACAGCATCTTATTTGACACAGGAGGCAGCCCGGAGACTATTGTTGAAAACACGAAACGGATGGGGATAAGCCTAAGCGAAGTGGGATGCATAGTTATGTCACATGGGCATTACGACCATTTCGGCGGTTTGCTATCAGCAGTCAAAGCAGTTGGCAAAGCATGCCTACCCATAATCGTCCACGAGGACATGTTTAGAATCAGGGGAATCGCTTACTCTAACGGATTAATTCGAAAATACCCCGAGTTCCCAGCGGAAGCACAGTTAAGTCCAGCCCACGGCATCAGGACAAAGCAGCCTTTTCTAATAGCTGACAATATGGTTTGCATAACAGGTGAGATCCCTAGAGAGACAAGCTTTGAAAAAGGTCTCACTCGACACAGAGCTTTCATAAACGGCTCATGGCAACCTGACCCATTAATTCTGGATGACCGCGCAATCGTAATTAACGTTAGAGGAAAAGGCTTAGTCATCCTTTCAGGCTGTGCTCACGCAGGCATAATCAACACAGTCACCTATGCCCGAAGAATTACTGGAATTACGAACATCTATGCGGTTATGGGTGGCTTTCACTTAGCTGGAAAAGAAAACGAAAACAGAATCGAGCAAACCGTAAGCGAGCTGAAAGGAATAAGTCCTAAACTCATTGTTCCATCGCATTGTACGGGCTGGAGAGGAACGTTCGCTATAGCGAATGCATTGCCACACGCCTTTGTTTACAACAGTGTAGGCAACCTCTATAATATTTAGCAACACGGCTTAACAGCATCTTAGTAAATGCTATTCTTCCATCATTATCAAGGTTAATGTTGACCGCACTTGATTGATTACTCGAATTTTGCGAGTCACAGCTTCTTTTAATTCCTCCATGGTACCTGCTTTGACCTTTATGGTCAGGTCGCATACGCCGTAAGAAACATAGGCTTCCTCCACGACGCTGTTCTATCTAAAAAATGGGCTACACCCTGTCTTTAAGGTATATTTCTGCTGGAGTTAAATAGCCTATTTTTTAGATAGAACATAGCGCGCTCTAAATCGAAAAACTCTTATAGCACTTTTATATGCATTACTAGTTAGGTAGGTAGGTAGTAAAATGGTGTTGCTCATATGTCAACATTGTAACTACAAATGGGACTACCAAGGCGAAAACGAGCATTATGCCACCT
>CAYGYB010000221.1:0-2987 GCA_964354015.1 uncultured Candidatus Bathyarchaeia archaeon | reverse complement strand
TAGACGGCACGCGCTTTCTTTTTTATCATGCTCAACAGTTGTTCTTGGCTCAAAGGTTTAGTAGAACAAGCAAACGCAGCGTAAGGCGGCATATACTTAGTATTCACCACCACCGCGCCCTTTTCCTTCAGCATGGGCAGTGCTCTTGCAGTTTCAAGCACTTCAAACCCGAGCACTATATCCGCTGTTCCCCGCTCTATTAACGGAGCTTGAACCTTATCCCCGATTCTAACGTGCGCAACTATTGCGCCGCCTCTCTGCGCCATCCCGTGGATTTCCGCTTTTGCAACATCAAACCCGTCAATTAACGCAGCTTCGCAGAAAATGTCGCTTATGACAACAACGCCTTGCCCGCCTACTCCAGAAAAAACTATGTCCAGCTTCATCTACCCTGTGCTCCTTATCGCCTCAAAGGGGCATATTCTTTCGCAGACACCGCAGCCATAGCAAAGTGTCGGGTCAATCTCAGCGCGTTCAGAGGTGAGGGAAATAGCAGGGCAGCCGAAACCTTCTACGCATACGCCGCACGCGTTGCATTCTTTTAAAACCTCTCGCGCTGGACCACGCTCAACCAGCAGCGGACAAGGTCTCTGAGCAATTATGACGGAAGGACCATGATAAGCCAGCACTTCTCTGATAACTTTCTTTGTGCCATCAACGTCGTAAGGGTCGACAACTTCCACTTTCTCAATTCCGAGACTTCTCGCAATATCTTCAAGTTTAATTACCTTAGTTACCTCGCCTAGAACGTTTTTTCCAGAGCCCGGCGTTGGCTGATGCCCCGTCATTGCCACAACATGGTTATCCAGAATGACTACGCAAACATTCGCTTTATTGTAGGCTATGTTCAGCAGACCAGGCATTCCAGCGTGGAAGAACGTTGAATCGCCTATAACCGCAAACACCTTGTCTCTGACTCCCGCGTGAACCATGCCTGCCGCTTGCGAGATTCCCGCGCCCATGCAGAGGCATGTCTGCACCGTGTTCACTGGCGGTAGGCACCCAAGCGTGTAGCAGCCTATGTCGCCTGTGACGATTTTGTCTGTGGTTTTTCCTTCAAAACTCAGGGCGCTTTCCGGGCACCATTGAATGCATTCTGGGGCACCGTCGCAGGTGTCGCATACAATTGCTTTTCGCGTGTCACGATGCAGCGTTATTGCCCCGTATTCGCAAGCTTCTATGCACCAACCACATCCATCGCATTTTTCTTCATCAACCGTTATCGTCCCGTTTTCAGTTGACTGCTTCAACGCGTCTTTTGAACAAACGGCTACACAAGGTGCCTCTTTGCAGACTCTGCAGGTCACAGCCACATTAAACAGCGTGTTAAGTCTTACTGCTCGTATTCTGGACTTAACAGGGTTGAAGACTTTCTCTTTCTCCAGAGAACAAATGTACTCGCATATGTTACAGCCAACGCATTTGTCAGGCTTGCAGTTGACAAATTGGTTAACAGTGTTTAACGCGTAGTAGAAAGCCCTGTGCGGACATCCTGGACAGAGCACTGGTGGGCGGGGAGGCAAATCCAACTCTTCTTGCCTTTCAGCCTTCTTGCATAAGCCTAATTCTGCAAAAGCAGTTCTGAGGGCGTCTGGCGTAAATTCGCCGATTTCGCTCAATCCTAACTTGGTTTTTCCCAGAATCTCCGCGTGCAAACATTGAATATTGCTCTCAATGTAGGGTCTTAATTCTTCTACCACAATTATTTTTTTCACTTTAGATGCAAACTGCTTAACTACCTCTGTTGGAAATGGATACACGAACCCCAGTTTCAGCCAAGAAAACTTGCTCGCGTCCAAAATCGACCTTGCATAGTAATAGCCTATTCCGCTGCCTATTATCCCAATTTCTTTTCCGTTATCCTCAATAACATTAAACTTGGAACTATTCGCAAGTTCCGTTGCCCTTTCCACTTTTTCCTTCAGAGCGCTATGCTGCTTTATGGCGTTAGAAGGCACCATAACCCATCTTGAAATATTCTTGTCAAACTCTGCCTTTCGGGAACTTTTAGCGATTTCGCTAATCCTCACTCTTGCTTTGCCGTGGGCTACTCGCGTAGTCAAACGAAGAATCACTGGCAACTGCAGTTTTTCGCTTATTTCAAAGGCTTCACGGGACATGTCTAAGGCTTCTTGAGGATTAGCTGCATCCAACAAAGGCAAGTTAGAGTGCAAAGCAAAATATCGCGTGTCCTGTTCGTTCTGGCTACTGTGCAAAGCTGGGTCATCGCAAACAGCAATAACTAAGCCGCCTTCAACACCCGTGTAAGCCAGCGTCATCGCCGCGTCAGAAGCCACGTTCAACCCAACATGCTTCATCGAAACAATAGCTCTAACAGAAGTCATTGAAGCGCCCGCAGCTACTTCCATAGCCACGATTTCGTTTATGCTCCACTCAACGTATATCCCAAAAGTCTTCGCCACTTCGGCAAGTGCTTCCAGAATCTCAGTGGCGGGAGTTCCAGGGTAAGAAGCAGCTACTTTGACGTTTGCTTCCACTGCTCCTCTTGCAACAGCCTCATCGCCAGTAAGCAACACAAAACTGCTTGGTTTGTCACCCGCAATTTTTGAGCACATGCCAATGAAGCCTTCAAATCTTGCCTGAACGCAAATCCAAGACCCTTTTCGCTTTTCCCTCAGTTCTAGGAATTTCGCCAGGCTTTACAAACTCAAGAATCGGTGAAAGACCAATGACATTATGTATTTTCTCGAGGATTCTGCCCTTTAACGCGTTCAAGTCCACTTGGGACTGCAAAGTTTTCTCTGTTAATTCTACTTTAATGGTGAAGACATCCAGCGCCTCAGGTCTGTCGAGAATTATCTGATATTGTGTAGCTAATTCTGGAAAGCCCATTATGACGTATTCGACCTGCGAGGGAAACACATTGACGCCTCTTATAATCAGCATGTCATCGGATCTTCCCCTAATGCGCACCATTCGAGAATGGGTCCGACCGCACACGCACTTTTCAGTTTTAACGACTGAAA
>CAYGYB010000220.1:0-2996 GCA_964354015.1 uncultured Candidatus Bathyarchaeia archaeon | reverse complement strand
GACACTTGGATGGACTCATCAATCACCTGCGCGGTGCACGCTGGGTGGCCAGACCGCAAAGACTGGCGGAAACGGTTTCCAGCTGATATGCATCCATCAGGCATCGACATCATCCGAACATGGGCATATTACCTAATGGTTCGCCACTTAGCCCTCTTTAACGAGACGCCTTACAAAAGCTGCCTCATCAACGGCATGGTGCTGGGCGCAGACGGCAGGAAAATGAGCAAGTCACTTAAGAACTATGTTGCTGCGCCTGACGTTCTGAACAAGAACGGCGCCGACGCTGCTCGCCAGTGGGCTGCTGGAGGCGGAGCCACAGGCTCGGACATTCCTTTCCGTGCCCCTGACGTGGAATATGGTCGTCGTTTCTTGGTTAAGTTGTGGAATGTTTCTGGCTTCACAAGCAAACTCTTGGCAGACTACCAACATGGAAAAACGAAGAACGTGAAGCTTCAGCCCTTAGACAAGTGGATAATCAGCAAAGCTGAAAACCTCACTAGAAAAGTGACAGATGCCTTTGAGAAGTGCCAGTTCAACATCGCTGTGGAGGAAATTCGCAATTTCACTTGGCACGTGTTCTGTGACGCTTATGTTGAAGCGGTGAAAGACAGGCTTTACAGACCTGAAGCGCAAGGCGAAGCGGCTAAGGTTGCTGCACAACAGACGCTTTACGAAGTGCTATACCGCATTCTGCAGCTTTTGGCGCCTGTGACGCCGCACTTGACTGAGGAAATCTACCAGACCATGTATGCTGACAGCAAAGGCTACAAGAGCTTGCAGGTGTCGCCTTGGCCAGAGTTTAATCAGGCAGTTGCAGATGAGCAGGCTGAAAAGCGTGGAGACTTGATAATAGCGTTGATTACTGAGGTCAGGCGGGAAAAAGCTGAGAAGCGCATGTCTTTGAACGCGCAGGTTAAGAAGTTAACGGTTTACGCTGGAGACAGGGAAACAGTCGCCATAATTGCAGAGGGCAGCGAAGATATAGTTGGAACCTGCAAAGTCGTCAGCTTCAAGGTTTTTGCGAAAAAGATCAGCGGCAAACAGCGTGAAAATTTAATTGGCGGTAAAGAAGTAATTCAGATTGGCAGAGTAGTCCCCCAATTTCCTGATGTGTATTTTGTTGCTGAGTATTGAAGGTGCAGCCCTTGGAAAAGCCTAAAAAAACGCGAGTTGTCGGCTTAATAGGCTGCGGCGCCATCGGCACTCTCATCGCGCAAGCGGTTGGGAAACGAATAGTAAAGTGTGACAAGTTAATCCTGTACGATTATAACAAAGAAAAAGCCGAGGCGCTTAAAAAGTCCCTGCAGTTTCCTGCGATAGTCACAGCAAGTGTAGACGAAATGCTCAAGCTTCAGCCAAAAGTCATCGTGGAGGCAGCGTCGCAACAAGCTGCAAAAGATTACGTGCGCCGAATAGTGGCTGCAAATGTTGATTTAATAGTGATGAGCACTGGCGCCTTGTTAGATTTAGATGTGCAGAGCAGCAGGGTTCATGTGCCTTCGGGCGCTATCGGCGGGTTAGACGCCACAGCAAGTGCAGCTTTGGCTGGGATAGATGAGGTTGTTTTGACTTCAAGGAAAAATCCCAAAGCATTTGGGATGGACAACAAAGAAGCAAAACTCGTGTACGAAGGCAATGCTGAAGAAGCGGTTAAGCTTTTTCCGCGAGAAATGAACGTTGCCGCCACATTGGCTTTAACCGTTAAACCCGCAAAAGTCAGGGTGCAAGTGATTTCAGACCCAGCGGTGCAGCGTAACACGCACGAGATTCAGGTGAAGTGGCGGTTCGGCGAAATGTTTCTGCGTTTTGCGAATGACCCTCATCCAGAGAACCCGCACACAAGCGCGCTTGCCGCATGGTCCGCGATAAAGCTGCTGCAGTTGCTCTTGGAGAAATAGCACATGCCTTTTTCTGTCATTTGTGTTATTCTTGAGGCGGTAGGCAAACTATTCCGTCGCTGAACGAACGGTTTAAGTTATGATTCTTTGAATGTTACTGTCGAGGAATAAACGCGTTGAAGGAACTCATCTTCATCGGCTTAGGTTTAAACGATGAAAAAGGCATAAGCCTCAAAGGTCTCGAAGAAGCCAAAACAGCAGACCACGTCTTCTTGGAACTCTACACAAGTCTGCTGCCAGACTTCTCGCTGAAACACCTAGAAGCCCTATTAGGCAAACGAGTGCACGTAGTCACGAGACGCAACCTTGAAGAGGAAAATGGAGCACTCATATTAAACGCCGCTGAAAAAGGCAAAGCGGTTCTCCTCGTGCCAGGCGACCCTTTCATAGCCACGACTCACGTAGCATTGCGTATTGAAGCAGAAAAACGCGGCGTCAAAACACGCATAGTTCACGGCGCTTCAATACTCTCAGCCATAGTCGGGTTGTCAGGCTTGCACAACTACAAGTTTGGAAAAACAGTTACCATACCCTTTCCCGAAAACTTTTCAGAAACCCCCTACAACGTTATCGCCCAAAACAAGAAGCTTGGGCTGCACACGTTGTGTCTGCTGGATTTGAAGGTGGATGAAAAACGTTTCTTAAGCGTCAAAGAAGGCTTAGCGTTGCTTTTAGAGACTGAACAGAAAAGGAAAAAGCGCATAGTCACGCCGAACACTCTCGCTGTTGGCGTTGCCAGAGTCGGAAACGATAAGCCAGTCTTGAAAGCAGATTCTGTTAAGAGACTGTTAAAGTTTGATTTTGGGGAGCCACCGCACAGTTTGATTTTTCTAGGGCAACTTCACTTCATGGAAGCAGACGCGCTGGTGGCGTTTGCTGGAGCACCCGCGAAATTGAGGAGGCTTGCTAAATGAGTTTGGAGGCGCTTGCGTCAAAGTATATAGTTTCCGCGGAAAAGGTTCTGAAGGAGATGCAGCGTGTTAAAGGCACTATAACACTGAACGAGGAAAGCGTAAATAAAATTGTGGAATACGCTACAGCTTATTTGGCAGACGCAAAGTATTATAAGGCTCAGAAAAGGTTTGAGACAAGTTT
>CAYGYB010000219.1:0-2999 GCA_964354015.1 uncultured Candidatus Bathyarchaeia archaeon | reverse complement strand
TGCTGCTCAGCGGTGAACACGTTATTCTGGATGTGGATCATTGGCTTCTTTTCCTAAACCTCATTGAATCATCGCCTGAGCAGGAAAAGTTCTGGAGTGCTCACAGAGCGGTAGCCCAATCTCACAAAGAACAACTGAAAAGCAAAGTGCACACAGCAGCAGATGTCTTAACACGGCTTGAAACTTGCAACTTTTTCAGGATGGCGAAAAACTCAGAAAAAGACTTCACTCTGATTTTGGGATCAGAGGTTCCGAAGAAGTTTGTCAAAATTCTTATTGAAGAATTTTTCTCAGCCATAGGTGTGAAAGCTGAGATTAAGGAAAACTTGGCTAAGCTGAATGTCACGATTAAGCCATAGTTACTTGACGTGTGATTAGGGTTTGCACATAATTATGTAAATTTTTTCAGTTTTTCATAACATTTATGAACAAATCACAACTATATTTATATTGTACTGAACACACTCACTATCTAATTCAAAAAGGTGAAAAAATGTTCGACCAAACAATTTTTCTTTGGACGGGTGTAGGAGCAGTAGCCCTGGTTATTGCCTTCCTCGATTATGCAATATCATTAAAAAAAAGGATGAAAACTGAAAACAACTAAATCCAACTATTAATGAGGTGAGAAGATGAAAGTTGCCTTGGTATGGAACGGAGACAAGAACTCTGTTATGATGTATGGCAAGGTTAAGGAAACATTCGATGTCTCCTTCCTCTTAACATTCCTACAAGAAGAACCGCCCCATACCAATTATCTGTCAAATATCAAATGCCAATCCAAAAAATTGGGAGTGCCGTTCTTTTGGTCCAGGGTTGATGCCCCCTATCTTGAGGAATACAAAGAAACCATTGCCGAACTCAAAAAAGACTACGGAATTGAAGGAATCGTGATGGACCGCACCCACACAAGTTGGATCGAAGATGCCTGCAAAGCCACTGGAATGGAAGTGATCAGGGCTTAATCAATGTGAGCTAAAAAATAGCGCACGCGCCAGTAGTGTTAAATTTGAACGAATTTCAAATTGCGGGTTAGCTTTGGAGCAAAAACTGTATTTGAGTTACGTAAGCGAGTGTGTTTTACGACGATTGTTCATAAACAAATGGGATAGTAGTTCAAACGGATAGTTTTAAATAGTTGTATGCCATAAATGTGCAGAAAAGAGCAAACATTCAATATGCATGTCAAAAGGATGGATGAAAATGACTGCAGGAGACATATCATGGGTTTCAACCGCAACCGCCCTAGTCATGCTAATGACACCAGCTTTAGGCTTTTTCTACGCAGGACTAGTAAGAAGAAAAAACCTTGTTTCCACTTTAGTCCAATGCCTCATCATATTCGCCGCAGTAAGCGTAGTGTGGGCACTCTGGGGATACAGCCTCGTGTTCGGACCAAGCGTCCATGGAATAATCGGAGACCTATCCCTCTTCGGATTAAACAACATAAGCATACACACAATTAGCCCATTAGCACCAGACATTCCCGAACTACTGTTCTTCGCATTCCAACTAAAATTTGCAGCCATCACACCAGCACTAATCATTGGCGCATTCGCGGAAAGAATTAGGTTTCGCTCGCTCTTAATCTTCATTGTACTCTGGTCAACGTTCATTTACTCGCCAATAGCCCACTGGGTCTGGAACCCCGATGGATGGCTACGCGCCATAGGCGCAATAGACTTCGCAGGCGGCATCGTAGTCCACATTGCAGCGGGTTTATCTGCGTTGGCTGCAGCGCTGGTCATAGGCAGAAGACAAGGGCGCATCCACTGGAAAGACCACATGAAAAGCTTAGACAGAAAAAACGGCAACGGAAACGAAATCAAACCAAGCAACATACCCTACGTAATCCTCGGCGCGTCGCTACTGTGGTTCGGCTGGTTCGGCTTCAACGCGGGAAGCGCGCTAGCCGCAAACGATTTGGCAGTCTCAGCGCTTGTCGTCACCAACTTAGCCGCAGCAGCAGCCGCAGTAAGCTGGATGCTCGTAGACTGGGCGACAAAAGGCAAGCCGTCAGCAATCGGCATATCCGTCGGCGCAGTCTGCGGACTCGTAGCTATAACGCCTGCCTCAGGCTACGTCAACGTAACAACAGCATTAATCATAGGCTTATGCGCAGGAGTGCTCTCGAATTTGGTGGCTAACTGGCGCGCGGGAAGAACCAGAATAGACGATTCACTAGACGTTTTTGCTTGCCACGGAGTAAGCGGGATATGGGGCTCAATAGCCACAGGACTATTCGCAACAACAATGGTGAATAACGTAAACGGTTTATTCTACGGCAACGCTGGTCAATTGATCGCCCAAATAGCAGCTGTCGCAGTTGTGGCATCCTTCGCCTTTTTCGGTTCGTACCTGCTGCTGAAGCTAATCAACGTTTTCTCGCCGCTGAGAGTAAGCCCTGAAGAAGAAGACAAAGGCCTTGACTTAAGCCAACATGGAGAAGAAGCCTACCACTTGGAGTAAGACGCCTAAAAGAGCCATCACTAATACATCTGTCTTTTTTCTTTTTTTCATAAAGCATTTTGCGCAATTTGTACACTCAAGAAACTTTGTTGAGATGCAAAACTGGCAGTGAAAAAGCGACAGATGAAAATAGCAGAGTCGTCATAATCAGAAGAAGCACGGAGAAGCATTCATGAAAAGACAGCAGCTACTAGGTTCACTGCTTATCATAGTGATACTTGCGTCCAGCATCAGCCTATTCGTTGTCCTAACTGGAAAACCAGCAAATTCTGAGCCTGTATATTATACATACAGCGTTGTCAACACATACCCTCATGATGAAAATGCCTTCACAGAAGGACTAGTTTATGAGAATGGCTCGCTGTATGAAAGCACAGGACTTTATGGTAACTCTACACTGCGCCATGTGAATTTGGAAACTGGCGAAGTTCTGCAGCTTTACACTCTTCCAAGCATGTACTTCGGGGAAGGCATCACGATTTTCGATGACAAAATTATCCAATTAACATGGAAAGAACACAAAGGTTTCG
>CAYGYB010000218.1:0-3043 GCA_964354015.1 uncultured Candidatus Bathyarchaeia archaeon | reverse complement strand
GGGAGGATAAACTCACAGGAAAAATCAAGTATGTTTGGTTCTCCGACTCAGCGTTTCTCAAACAAAACCGAGAAAAAGAGAAGTTCAAAAAAGCCGAAACCTTGGGCAAGCAAATAGGAAAAATCGAAGACCACATAATCCGAAACCTTGACGCTACAGATGAAAACAGAAGAAAAGTTGCTACGGTCTGCTGGCTTATTCTAAACCCTAACATGAGAGTTGGCGACGAAAAAGACCCAGGAGAAGCAGACACAGTCGGCGCAATAACGCTGCGACGAGAACACATAAAGATAGACGGCGACATGCTACACTTCGACTTTCTGGGAAAAGACTGCGTAAGATGGATTAAAAACGTGCAAGCTCCATTATCAGTTATCAGAAACATCAAACAATACAAGGAAACAAGCAAGGAATATCTCTTCGAAGGCATCGACTCCAAGAAAGTTTCCAAGTTTCTTTCCGAGAAAATGCCCAAGTTAACAGCTAAAGTGTTCCGCACTTGGCGATGCACAAAAACCGTGAAGGAAGAACTGGAAAAAAGCGGAGTTAAGAAAAACGACCCAGAATACCTGAAAACTTTCAATGCAAAAATGGCTAATTTGAAAGTGGCTGAAGTAGCTAACCACAAACGGAAGATTCCGCCTAATTTTGGCGAGCGGTTAGCCAAAAAAGAAGCCAAACTCACAGAGCTTTACGCGAAACTGAAGGAGAAGAAAGCGGCAGGCAAAAAAACCGAGTCTCTTGAAACCAGAATCGAAAAGACAAAACTGGACATAGAATTAACCAAGCTTACTAAAGAGTATAATTTGGGCACTTCACTTAAGTCCTACATTGATCCTACAGCGTACGTGAAGTGGGCTAAAAAAGTCAATTTCAACATAGACAAGTTCTATCCTAAGACGTTGAGGAAAAAGTTCAGTTGGGCATTGCAAGGCAAAAGCAAAGCTGAAGCCGAGTGCACACCCGCATGAAAATCACCGAAACAAAAAACGGCACAATCATCGAAGTATTTGTAAAACCAAACCAGCCAAAATTCAACATCAAAATAGACGGCGACGAAATCATAATTTTCTGCACTGAAGAACCAGTAAAAGGCAAAGTAAACAAAGAACTCATAAAAGAACTCTCAAAACTCTTCCACGCTCAAATCGAAATCATCTCAGGCTTAACCTCAAAACAAAAACGGCTACTTATAAAAAACATAAGTAAAAAAGAAGCCGAAAATCTTCTACAGACCGAAAACTTAGGATAATCACTGCGACTCCTTCAGAACCCATGCAGTTTCTTTATATAAGGGGGCTATAGCAAAAAATCGCAACAGAGCAGCTTAACCCTGCTGCTTGAACCGTAAAATGGCGGCTATTCCGCCGAAGGCGTTCTTGAGCATCTGGCCTTCTTCAGTCTCGCCAGAAATTACCTCCACGTTAGTGTTGCTGTACTCTGCGATTTGTGCAAGATCATCAACGATGTCCTGCTTATCCGCTACTGCTAAAGATGGCGCTTGACATTTCGGACACGGCTTCCCCACCAACCCCTGCTCAAAACTTGTGAGCATTTGGCTTTTGACAGTATGCTGCTCTTGGTAACCGCACGCGCTGCATTTGACGGTTACGCGCAAAAAGTCAACAGCTTCCGAAATCAGCAACGTCCTAACAGCACCTGCTTCCAGCGCTCTTCGCACTTCAGCTTCGCCGTAAGTTATCATCCCCGTATCATGGCCAATTTCATACAGGAACTGCTGCATAATCTGCTTCTCCTCTATGTACCGCACTTTACGCATTATTTCAGGCGCCTTGTCCACCACTTCTTTTACGCCCTGCTCTTCAACGTAAGCAGTGTCAATAGTGTCAATAATCTTGTTCTTGAGCATGTAATTCAGGTAATCGCCTTTTTCAAAATCATACTTGGTTGGTCCTGGACCAGCAAGAATTATGCCCTTCAACGTGTCGATGGGCAGAAAAATCTCATTAGCGTGTCCGCCTACACGCGTAAAATACTCATTAAGCTGCATATCCCTCAAACGCTCATACCGCCGTGCTGATTGCCCACCTGCACGGGTTTTCCCAGACACTCCCGAATGCATCTGCCTAACAATATCCAATCGTTTGCCCTGAAGCGTAGCAATCGTGGCACCAGAAGCGTCAATGAGCAGTATGCCGTACGTTTCCTTTTCCCTCAGCATCTCCTGCAAGTGCTCAGTGTGAAACCGCGAGTCACAACGGTACAAGTAAATCTTTATCGGTTCAGGCGGCACAATAACGTAAGTTTCCATCCGCTCGCTGCCTGGTCCACCACCTTCCTGAGGTATAGCACCGCAGAAAATCACGATGCCCTTCTCGCCTGAATCCTTGAAAAGCTTAAGCCGCTGCTGCACCTTAACAATGGCTTCCTGCACGTTCTTGCGCGTGGTGGTGGATTTGATGTTACTTGCTGTGCCATACTCGTCGCGAAGCATGTTGATGGCATCGCTGATTTGCTTGCCAGGTGGAACATACAATGTAATTAGCTCCGTGTGGCTGCCTTCTTTGCGGGCTAGCGTATCCAGTGTTTTTCGCAGCCTGAACAGTTCCAGAGAGCTCTTCTTTGCGGTGCTCAATTGTTTTCACTGGCGATTGCCTTAGCCATAACTTACGTTGCGGCGAATCAAATAAAAGTTATTACGTTAAAAAGGCTACTGTACCTCTAACGCTTCTTTCAAAAAGGCTTTGTAGGGACCAAGTTTTCCGCCGTAGTTGCCTGCTGAAATTTTAACCACGCCTGGCGTGCTTGCAGCTGCCGTTACGCCCTGTTTCATGGCGTTTTTAACAGCGTCAAGCGATAAGCCATTGATAACGATTTCGTAAACGCATTGAACGCCGTCTGGAACAACCGAGTCAGGCACAACTGCCTTCAATGTGGGACAGTACGGATGGTTCGTTGAAGCTTTCATCTTGTACTTAAGCGACCCTGCTTTGCTGCCTGCGCGGCATATTCCGCCTGGAAACGGCATAATCACGTCTGGCGCGTTGGCGCGTATGGCGTCTGCAGCTGCCTCTGCTGCTTT
>CAYGYB010000217.1:0-3068 GCA_964354015.1 uncultured Candidatus Bathyarchaeia archaeon | reverse complement strand
TCAGATTCAGAATCAAACAGTTAATCTTGTCTTGCGTGCGTGCCTGCACAGTATAATAGTCTCTCTGTTTCTTTAAGAATTATGCTTCTTCTTTAAGATGAATAGTAGCCTTTCCCCCAAGTAATCTCAATAATATTCTTCTCATTCTCTGTGAACGTTACAGTCTCTCTTTGGTTTCTCTCACTCACTGCCATAACTGTCCTCGTTATCTCGGTCTTGGTCATCTGAAGATGGCAAGGTGAATGTTGCCTCGTTTAGTTAGACCTGAATCTAACCAATACAGTTGCGTTTCTGTTGCAGAGGACGAGCTTGAGTTATTACAATGTTTGAATGGGTTGGTCTTCAACGGTTCCCTTCGCTATTATGTTCTTGTAGACCACTGCGCTTTTTCTTTCTCTGCGCTTTTTAGTTTTCAACTCAACTTCGTATAACCCGAATTTCATGCTGAAACCTTTAGCCCACTCGTAATTGTCAGTCAGAGCCCAATAGAAATAGCCTTTAACGTTTATTTTCTCTTCGTTTATGGCTTTGTCGAGAACCTTCACGTGGTCAGTTATGAATTTAGCTCTAAGCGTGTCTTTTGCGTCGGCTACACCGTTTTCCATAACGTACAATGGCCGCCCGTACTGCTGCATCATCTTCAAGGCGTCAAGCAATCCTTCTGGGTAGATTTCCCATCCTGAGTCTGATGTCGGTCTGCTGTCAGCCGAAGTGCTGTTAGGCTGACAAACGAACCCATAATTCTCTATCATATCTGGAACTGCTGCCATTCCCGCGAATAATCGGGCTAAGAGCGATTTTTTCCCTTTCACCACCGCCCGCGCATAGTAGTTTACTCCAAGCCAGTCAAGCCTGTTCTCCACGTGACCTTTCACTTCGCCTTCGTCAGGTACGCCGTTCAGGTTTACATCTACCCAGCCACTACGCACTGATTGGGGAAAGAAATGGTTGTGCATGCGGTTTAAGAAGTCAGCCGCTTTAATATCAACTTCATTATCAGCTCTGAAAGGCATTGCAGGTATCACATTATGTATCGCTCCTACATCTGCTGCGCTTAGGCTGTCCTCATCCGCTTTTACTACGTCAGCTTCCTTGATTGCATCGTAGGCGCGGGCATGCGCCACAACCAAGTTGAACGCCACTTTCCTAGAAACTCTGAAATTGTTAATTCCAGGCGGAAAACCAGACTGGGTGATCAGGTAGCCTGTTTCAGGTATAACCATGGGTTCGTTGAAGGTTGCCCATTCATCCACCACGTCGCCTAGCTTCCACGCCATGTACGCGGCGTATTTGGTGAATTCGATTATTGTTTCAGGGTCAGCCCACCCTTTTGGACCTTGGCGAAGGTTGGTGTCTCGAACGGTGATGGGGTTGTGAATCCATAAGGGCAAAGTGAAGTGGTTTAAGCAAACGAAGACTTTGATGCCGTTGTTGCGCAGGTCTTCTATGATTTCACGATAATGGCTAACGGCAACCTTATCAGCGGCTTCTTCGAGTTTCTGAAGCGCAGCGTCGTCAACCTCTATTCTTGTAAAGCTACCATCAACTGCCTTCCCAAATTCAGCTTTAATCGCGGCTGTGGATTTCGGGAAGATTCTGCTCCATTCGATGCCTATGCGGTACGCGTTCAAACCAAGCCTGCGAGCGATGTTGTGGTCTTTTTTGTACAGGTTCCAGTAGTCTACGCCGTTTTCTGGCAGGTCGCCGCTAACTACGCCTTTTTGTATGTTAGTCTTGTCGTGAACCCACAGGTACCAGTCGCTGCCAGAATCAACATTCAACCCAGCGGAATTACCCATCTCGAATTGAAATCCGCTGTTTGATGCTCCCCACAAGAATTTTTCTGGAAAAACCATCGTTTTCACTCCAGCCAACGCTACAATAAATCATTATCAGACACGCGCCTATAAGAAACTGTTGCGCCTTTTTCACTCGCTGTCTTTGTCGTCTGCTTCTTCTTCGTCTTCTTCTGACCCCCCAGAAGGCAAGGTCGTCTGCGTTTCACTACTAAGCAATAGGTCTATCAGTGCTTTCTCATCCACTTCTGCGCGGGTTCTCCAGTCCAAATACAACTGCTCCTTATCGTCTTGCTGCAAGTAGCCGTAGCGGATGTAACGGTCAATGTTTAAGCCGACTTTCCAGCCTGGCAGCTTCTCGCTCAGCAGCTTTTCCACTTCTTTGCGTGGCGCTTGCCCCCTCTTGCTGATTACGTACGCAATTGCAACTGCTAAGCCTGCTAAATCGTCGATGCGCCAACCAATCATCTTGGTTTCTTTCGGCGTTAATTCGCCTCGCAGGGTTACGTAAAACCGTGCCTTATCCAGTTCTTCCAGTGAAGGCTTCTCCACTGGCGCTTTTTCTTCTTCAAAAACCGTTTTAACCTGCAAATCCAAACTCTTCAAGTAATCATCCAGAATATCCAAGACTTTCGGGTAATCTGCGCCTAAAGCCTTGTGCAGTTCCCAGCCTTTAACGCCTGGTTTCTGGTGTCTGCGGTAAAACAGCATGTGCGTTGCCCGTTTCATTTTGCTTGCGTAAACGCCTTTTCTCTTGCTCACGCCAATTCGCCTCGTTTCCATTTTTGCCAATTCTCATGCGTCACCGCTATGGGAACAGAAACAGACTGTTGCGCTGCGATTTGCGCAACGGGCGTTTCGAAGGGTTTGATGAAAATTTCCTCTTCCAACGGGTAAATCTCCAATGTCGCGTAACCATAAGTGACGAGGAAGCTGGCTAGGAAAGCCCGTTGCACTGTGTCTTCGTAAGTGTCTGCGCCCACAAAATCCCAGTAGCGCATTCTGCCATCCTGCCCTTTCGTTTGCACTTTCTGTTTCAGTTCCTGCCAGTAACATTCCAGTTCTTCAGAGAACGCTTTATCTCCAAGCACCCGCTGCTTCACCAACTCGTCTCTCGTGGCAGTTCCAACCGCAACTTCAGGCACCAGAAGCTCCTTCCACCTCTCCTCAAGCGGCACCAACTGCTCCCAATAGCGCATTGCCGTTGCGAGACTGTGAATGCTGATTTGCTCCAGCTCTACGAGCGGATGCCACGCTTTAAGAAACACGTTT
>CAYGYB010000216.1:0-3075 GCA_964354015.1 uncultured Candidatus Bathyarchaeia archaeon | reverse complement strand
TCAGGTCGTCAACTACGAACATTGGGAAAATGTTGCCCGCGTCCGCTATAAGGGGGCGATGTACTTCTACGCCGCGGAGAATTTCTCTGGTTTTCAAATCGCCAGAGTTAAGCGTGAAAACTGAGACATCGTGCCCTATATCAACGAACTCGTGTGTTATGTATTCAGCGTATGTGCCCAAGCCGCCTACTAGTTTAGGCGGGTATTCCCAAACGAAAAAGCCAATTCTCAAAACTTTTCACCCAGAGTCGCAGTTTTATAGTATTCCGAAAATGTATTTATAGCTTCTCCATCAGAGGAGAAGTTGGAAAAGTGGGGCGTGGCTATTTGTTGTGAAGGACTGCTTTGATGAATTCAGGCGGCATCATGGATTTTTGTGCGATTTCGTCAAAGCTTAGTCCGTTGTTGTGCAGTCTCAGGACAACAGCAGACATTGGTTCGGCAAACTCGATAATGTGGTTGTCAGGGTCATAAATTCTGAAAGCCCGTTGTCCCCACGGATGCTCCCGAATAGGATGAATAACTGCTACGTGATTCTTCATTAGTCTATCAAATAATTCGTATAAGTTAGAGGATTCAAAATAGATTTCAGCATTATTGGCTCCGATAGGCATTTGTTTGGCTTTTTCCCCAAAAATAGTGTTCAGGGCGTAGTTTTTCTCCCAAAGCGACAAACCGCCTTCAAAGGTTACGTTTGCTCCAAAGTCAGTCACAATTTTTTGTCCAAGAAGCTCATTGTAGAAGCGCTTAGACTTTGCAATGTCTGAAACGAAGAATACTGCTGCTTGATAGGCTGGATGTTTCTGTGATTCCACTTTTGACATAAATAAACCCACCCTAGTTGTAGTTTCAAGATAGCGGTTAAAATATATTTATAGCTTCGCTAGTGTCAGTTTGCGTTCAACCGCTTTCTAGTTGGCTTAATTTGGGACATGTTGTGCTTGTTCACCAGAGTTGTTACCACATAAAGTTAATAGTGGGGGAAAGTGATAATTTGCAGATGATGCCTTTAGGTTTTGAAGTGCATGGCTACGCCTGTTTCTTATAAAATCGCCACTGAAGTTCCCGCTAGCTACATGGAAAAACTACTGGATTTCATTCAGAAGAATTATTTGCTTCCGCAGAAGCAACGTTTCACCAGTTTTTCCAGAGAAACAACAGGAAGCGGCAGTTTTCTTTCGTACGTGACGCTTGATTTGCAGGGGCAACCGCTTCTTCAAGTCAAAATCAGAGGCGTTGCGCCGATAGAAGTAACGCTGACCCCGATTGCTGAATCAGTGCCCACCGAGATGGTTGAGGAGGCGAAGCAGGATGTTGTCATTGCGGTGCAGATTTTCGAGGAAAACGCTAGGAAAATGACGCTTTATTTTGCTTGGCGGGAAGGCGCAGAGATAGTTCCTGAAACCGTTAAGATGCAGGAGAAGTCGTTTAACCGTTTGTTTCTTGAGACTCAAATTCTCTTTTTCGTGGTGTTCATAGTTTTGGGTATGTCGCTTTTCGCGGTTGTAGCCGCGTTTTATCCTGATGCATTCTGGATTGCGCCATTAGTGCTTATGGTAGTTCAGTTTGTTTTCGTGTTTTACTCCAACAAGTTTATTGCCAGAACCGCGGATTGGCACATCACCGAGGCTAACCCGATTATCCATTTTCTAGAGTATCATTTGCCGATAGGGGCGCATGGCGATTTCAAGCAAAAGTATTCTGCGGAGCAGTTGGTGATGATTAAGAAGGAGGTTTACACTGAGATACTGGCTAAAAGAGGCGAGATAGATTGCGAAACTGCGCAGAAGGTCTTCGCGAAATATGGCATCAGTTGCCAACCAGAGAATCTTTCGGCTAAAAAAGTGAACGTGTACGCGCTTGTGAAGAAAATCGCGGATAAGTTTGGTTTTCCAGTGCCTGAAATTGTTGTGTCAAACACTATGGTGCCGAATGCTGCGGCTTCTGGTCCCAGTCCAAGTCGCGGCGTAGTTTTGCTGACGACAGGGATACTTGTTCAGCTTGAGGAGGAGGAAATTCTCAGTGTTTTGGGGCATGAGTTCGGTCACCTTAAGGGGCGAGATCCGCTTATTCTTTTCGGGTTAACTTCCGCGGAGTTTCTCTTCAGGTTTTACGTGTTATTCCCGTTATTTCCCGATATTTTCTCGTCTTTTCTGTTCTTTGTTTACTTCTGGGCTGTGATGACGGTCATATTTTTCATTGCCAAATTCTTTGAAGCGCGAGCTGACCTTGTATCAGCGATTAAAGTAGGTCAACCTGAAGTGTTGGCTGGGGCTCTTGAGAAAATCGGTTTTCAGAGGCTTTTGTATGAGAGAACGACGCCGTCTTTCCGCATTCAAGAATGGATAGGGTTAGATGCCCATCCGCCCATATACTTTAGAGTTAGCCGCTTAGAGCAGCTTGAGGCGCCAGTAAAAATAAGGTATCCCTTGATCCAGTCTATTAAAGATGTCATGTCAGGATTTCTCAAGAGCTTGTGAGCAAGTGGAGTTTTCTCGGTGAAAAACAGGGTTACTACACAAAAAAGAAATAGAGCATCAGCGCAGAATACTCTCTTCAGCTTTAACAAAGGAAGTTTCCTACATTGAAGCTGCTGTACGTGGTTATAGATGGCATGGGCGACTTACCAATCGGCGAGTTAGGGAACAAGACGCCTCTGGAAGCCGCTGAAACACCCAACATGAACTTTCTTGCCAAAAACTGCAAAGCAGGACTGATGTACTCGGTGGGAAAAGGCGTTGCCCCTGAAAGTGATGCGGCTGTGATTTCACTTTTAGGTTATGACCCTTTCAAGTACAGCACGGGAAGAGGCATAATCGAAGCTGCAGGCGCAGGCATTGCTTTGAAAGACGGCGACTTGGCGTTAAGATGTAATTTTGCGACTTTAGGTGAAGGGAACAGGATAATTGATAGGCGGGTGCGGAGAAGCCTCACCACTGAAGAGGCAGTCGAGCTGAGCGAAGCTGCTAACAGTGAAGTGAAGCTTGAATCGTGCCCAGCCACGTTCGAGTTTAGGAACACGTATGGTCACCGCGCCGTTCTTGTCTTGAAGGGCAGCAAACAGTGTCTTTCCAG
>CAYGYB010000215.1:0-3095 GCA_964354015.1 uncultured Candidatus Bathyarchaeia archaeon | reverse complement strand
AGAGACTTGGATTATCGTTACCGATAACTACCGCCGAGCAACAGCAGATTGAGTTGGCAAGAGCGATTACTGCACCTGCTGCACAAGCTGAAGCTGCACCCGAAGTTGCCGCGCCAGTCACAGAAGCTATTACTCCTCCCGCTGAAGTTGCACCCGCCGCTCCCACTGCCAAGGTTGCTCCTAAATCTCAAGTTATTCGTTTAAAGGGAACTAACACAAGAGTTCGTGATGCAGCAGAAACTATTCGCGAATCTTTAGGTGAACCTATTGATGAAGAATATCAAAAGAAGATTGAAACACCTGAAGGTGTGGTTGTTGAAATTGATTCCTTCGGTGATTATGTTTCCCTTATGGGAATATCCGTCCCCTCAAATGAGCGAGGACAAGGCAAGGCATCTCAAGTTATTGAACGTATCAAATCTCAAGCTGATGAAATGAATGTTCCGATTAGGTTGTCAGCTCAACCATTTGGGAGAGAGGGATTAGATAGACAGCAATTGATTGATTGGTATTCGCGGAAAGGATTTACGCTTCAGTCTGATGGTGACACGATGATTTACACGCCTCCCGCACCTACCGAACCAACTATTAAGGAAACCTTACCAGTTGCCCAAGAAGTTCCCGCTATCACGCCTACCCCCGTAGCCGAGACTCCACTAACACTTCCCAAAATTGATGATCAGAAAAAAATAAAACTTATAAGTGAAATATTGTCAATTAACGAATTAGCTAAAAAAGTAACACAAAATGAAAAAACAAAAGCTGAAGACATTATTTCTGAACTTACTGGGATAGGTAGAAACAATATAGAATATGTCCGAGCCGGAGAATCAAAGGTATTCCGAAATAAAGTAACTGGAGAATACATAAAATTAATTACGCCAAGCAAATCAAAAATTGATGATTTTAAAAGGCAAATAGATTTTCTTAAAGAAAACGCTGGAAATTATGCAATATTACCAAATATCCAGCCATTAATTTTAGACCAAGAGGGGGGAGGTGCGTTTCTTTTAATTCAAAAACCAGTAGGTATAGAGGGAAGTCAAATTACATCCATAGATGGAAGAAGTATAGCTGAAGATAAAAAAGACCGCGAACTGCAAGAAGAGTTATTTAATCAAAGCATCCTTGGTGGAGCAGCACAAAATAATGGAATTTTGAGAGTAGAGACTGATTTTAGTTTAAAAAACCTTGGATTGGTTGTTGGAAATGACGGAATGGTTAGAGCTTATGGCTTCGACTTTGATGGGGTGACTAACGAGGAATTTGATAAATACTATGAAAGTGCCGCAGAAATAGTTAAAAACGCAAAGCCAATGAAAGGCGTTTTGCTTTCAGATTTCTCTAAAGCAGCACAAGAAGTAATATTGTCTGGTCAAACGGAATCTATAAAACAAGCCTTCGTAGCCGAGACTCCTGCTGTAACAGAAGCACCCGCCGCAGAGGTTGCGCCAACACCTACTAAACTTACTTTATGGAGGGCAGAAAGAAATGTTGGCGACATCAAAGAAGGCCCGTCTCTTGGAACCTTTCTTACTAATTCTGAACAAACGGCAAACAGTCTTGCGGATTTGAAAGGCAATGTTGAGCGCATTGATGTTGAGATAAACAAACCTTTGACCATCCCGTCTGGCTCAGAAAACGCTGAACTATACTTTAGTTCCGAAGATGTTAATAAACTTTTAGCTGATGCTGGCGTTAAATACAAAGTTTGGAGCGGTTATCCAATGGATGAATTTTGGAGAATCTTAGATGAAGAGGGCAAGAAAATGCTCAACGCCATCAAGAAGGCGGGATACGATTCTATTCAATACCCAGAATTCCTTGGAGGACAAAATCAAACAACAACACTTTTGCTTCAGCATGAAAAAGAAGGACAAACTTTCAAGTCAAAGATAACCGCAACACCCACCCCCGCAGTATCGGAAACGATAACACCCGCCGCAGAACCCGCAGGTAAAGCAGAAGAAGTTGCGCCGACTCCAAGTCCGAAAGAAGTTTCTGCAATTGAAACTCCAACAACAACGAATTTACGGAATAAAATAAAAGAAGCAAAAGGCAAGGATCGCCAAATTGTTGTCATGCAAGCGATGGTTGATGAGAGCTTTTTTTCGTCTGCAATTGAAGCTGCTGAATTTGGGAAACCATTTCCAAGTATAGGAGATACAAAGGTTGACGATAAGTTGCCGGATTCAATTCCTCAAACAATTGACACATCCAAAATAAAACTCCCACCCATTAAGGCGAAGTCGCCAGAAGTGGCTGTAAGCCCAATGATTAGTTATGACGATGGTCGTTGGGTATTGGGCGGGGTATATTTTGATTCAACAAACAACATGGTTGTGGCAACCGATGGTCGAGCGTTGGTTGCAATTCCTCAAAAAATAACTGGAGGAGATAAGATTGTTGCTGGAAGAAACATCAAAAAACAAGAAATCAAAAAAGGAGATTTAATTGATGGTAATTATCCGAATTGGAAAGCTGTAGTTCCAACATATGGAAAAGATATTCAAAAAGTTGATATTGATATTGATGATGCGCTAAAAGCATCAACAATACTTGATTCAATCAATAATACTTTTAATAACAAAGTTGGATCATCACTTATTGTTTTCAATGATGCAAAATTTGATCCAGCATATATTCTTTCTTCAATTACTGCAATTGTTGAATCTGGTGCAAAATCAATTACGGCACAAATTAAAAGCGAAGCAGACCCTTTATTGCTTACGGGAGATAATGGGGCTATCGCCGTGGTTATGCCGAAGCGAGTGACTGGAAGGATTGTTCATCAATTAAAATCAAAGACAGAGGCAAAACCTGCTGTCAAAAAATACAATACGCAAGCACTTCTAAACGCAGCTAAACCATTTTCAGAATACGGATCAAACTATAATCGCAATATTGCTGCATCTTACGAGAGGCTTAAAAGTTCCATAGAAAAAGGTTCGCTTGAATCAACAATAGCATACAATGCTGAAGAGCTTCAAATACGGCTAAATAATTTTGAGCCAGAAGCACTTGCCACCCACGCAGAACCCGCAGGTATCTCCCGCAAGCGTAAAGGTGAAGCGGGTGGCGTTCTAATCCCATCA
>CAYGYB010000214.1:0-3100 GCA_964354015.1 uncultured Candidatus Bathyarchaeia archaeon | reverse complement strand
CTGGGCTTTTGCAGGCGTTGATGTTCGGCTCTGAAGGCGGCATCGACGGGTCAAACTTGCCCTATTCCTACGTAAGTTTGCCCCTGAAAAACGCTTATACGCTGGCTGAGAAGATTCAGCAGCAGATTTGGCGGGAGTTGCGAAAGAAAGTCACCGTCATAATTGTGGACACGGATAAAACTTACTCGTTCAGGAATTTTCATTTTACGCCTCGTCCAAACCCGATGAAAGGCATTCACGCGCACATGGGAATTTGTGCTTACGTTGCGGGTAGACTCTTCAAGCTTAAGAGGCGGTCAACTCCGCTTGCTGTTGCAGGCTGCAGTTTGCAGGCTGAAGAAGCCTTGAAAATCGCCCATATCGCAGACAAAGCCAGAGGACCAGGTGCGGGAGCTACGGTGTGGGATATGGCTGCAAGATTCAAAGTAGCTGTCACGGACGTAAGATGGGACATGCTTGCACGGGTAACGCACAAGCCAATAGTCATCGTTAGAAGAGCCGCGGGCAAAAGATGTTCACAGGCTGATTTCTGAAGGGTAAAATATAAACACAGGCGCATCTTTAGGAAGACGCGGAGATAAATTATGGAAGAGATTAAGAGGTTAGATGCTTTTTTCAATCCGCGTTCAGCCGCCATAATCGGCGCAACTAAAAAGATAGATAAGGCTGGGCACGTGATTTTCAGGAATTTCGCAGCGAACAAAGCGCGTGGAATTTTCAAGGGAGAACTTTACCCAGTTAACCCAAACGAAGAGTCCATCCTCGGATTCAAATGTTACCCGTCTATAACCGAGATTCCTGAAGAAGTGGAAGCGGTAGTGATTGTGGTTCCAGCGAAAATCGTGCCAACCATCATGGAGGACGCGGTAGCCAAAAAAGTCAAGACCGCCATCATAATCACTTCAGGCTTCAGGGAAATCGGAAACGTTGAACTTGAAGAGCAAATAGTAGCCACAGCTAAAAAAGCAGGAACCCGCATTTTGGGACCGAACTGTTTAGGCGTGTACTACTCAAAAACAGGCGTGGACACGCTGTTTCTTCCCGAAACCAAAGTCCTGACAACAGGCGACGAGGTAATTGCCACACCTCGACCTCTGTCTGGAAACATAGCCATAGTTACGCAGAGCGGAGCCTTCGGCGTTGCCGCGCTTGACTATTTAGCTGGACGCCAAATCGGCATCAGCAAATTCGTGAGCTTCGGCAACAAGTGCGATGTGACCGAGTCTGAAATGCTGCATTACTTGCTGTATGATAAGGAAACCAGCGCTATACTGCTCTACGTGGAAGACATCAAGCATGGGCGTGAATTTCTTAAAATAGCCAAAAAAGTAACGTTGAAAAAGCCAATTGTCGCCCTCAAAGCAGGAAGAAGCGCCGCAGGCGCACGCGCTGCAGCGTCGCATACTGGTGCCATCGCAGGCTCCGACAAAATCTACGATGCTGCCTTTAAGCAGACAGGCGTAATCAGGGCGAAGGATATGGAGGAGTTTTTTGACGCTGGGAAAGCATTAGCTATGCAGCCTCCAGCTTTAGGCAACAACATAGGCGTACTCACAGACGCAGGTGGCCCAGGCATAATGGCGGTTGACGAATGTGAAAGTAACGGTTTATCTGTGGAACGCTTTTCAGAAGAGACTTTGCAGAAGTTCCAGAAGCTGAAAGATGAAGGCGTGCTGCCCAAGTTTGCCGCTACAGCGAATCCTGTGGACCTTACGGGTTCAGTGACAGACTACATGTTCGAGGTTGCAGCCGACATAATGTTTCAAGACCCCGCAATCAACGGCATAATCCTGCTGGGGCTACATCATTTGCCTGCTCTGCGCGAAAAGTACATCGACAACGTTGGAGAAGTCTCAAGCAAATATAGCAAACCCATTGTCATGTGCGACATCGGTGAGACGGAAATGGCGTTGTACACTCGTTTCAGGTTTGACAAGCTGGGCATCCCGTCGTATCCTTCGCCGGAAGATGCTGCGAGAGCCATGGCGGCGCTTGTTAATTACGGTGCGTTCTTGAAAAAGAACGGTTGCGTGGAAGAGTACATTGGCGAGTTCTTGAAGAAAAAGAACAAGCCATAAAGCGCTTCTACAGGCTGACGGTGACCACGATTTCGTCGCCGTCTGCAAGCTGAAGCTTTTCACGCAGGTTCACGGGCGCGATGATTTCTAAAACGTTCTCGGGATAACCTGCAACTTCTGGGATTACTATGGCGCATTCTAGCATGCCAATGGAGGCTTTGAAGAGTTTTCCGCTGCAGTAGCCTTCAGCAGGGTAAACCGTCATGGATGCTGCTTTTTCAAGCAGTTTCCTGCACTCGGCGCTTTTGTCGGAGAGTCGTATGTTTAATGTCCCAGCATACGGGGTGAAGCCGAGTATCGCGTCTATTTGTCGTTTAACCCATTGCAGATCAAGAAATTTTTTGCCGCCGCCCTTACCAGAAAACACTTTGCCGCTGAATTTTACTTTTTTCACTATTTTTAAACCTCACGAGACGTTTCACAGTTGCCTGAAACTACTATGAAGTGTCGTTTTCCACGGTTTTCATTTTTGCTCTTTCAGCCATTGAGCAACTTTTTTGAGAACGGTGTCGGATGATATGTTGATTACTGGCACAATCATCTTTTCTTTTGTTTCTATTGTCGTTTCATATTTGGGCATGAGTGCGAAACCGACAAATGTCCAGTACACTCTGCCATTTTCCAATAGAACTTTTGCAACTGATGTTGTTGAAGCTGGAAGCGGGAAATAGAGGAAGACGACGCCGTCAACCCAGTATAGTCCTGCTAGTTTGCCGCCAGCTATAATTGATGTGAACCGCGCTATTTCTTCAGGCGTCGAAAAATATGTGCGCTCCATTATAACGATTTCTTTGAAAGGTGCGTACTTGACGGTGATCACGTTTTCGCTCATAATAATACTCACCAGTCTAAGTAGCTAATGTGTCGGCGGCTCCCTTTTAACCTTGCCATGTGTCTAGAAAAAGTTATAGCGCAGACAGCCATTAAGCCTTTCACTAACAGAGGTTAGAAGATTTGCCAGAAATCCGTGTAGCACTCGTAGGCGTAGGCAACAGCGCATCCGCCCTCATCCAAGGAACACA
>CAYGYB010000213.1:0-3114 GCA_964354015.1 uncultured Candidatus Bathyarchaeia archaeon | reverse complement strand
ACGATTTCGTAGTCATGCGAAACCACGCGCACGCCCGTTTTAAGCTCATTCTCCAACTTCGGCCTGATTTTCTCGTTCGCGCTGGTTGTCAAATACAGGAAAACCACATCTGCTGACGTCAAGTTCACGGTGAACATGTCGCCGTTCACGATGGTCACGCGGTCAGCTAAGCCACTCTCATGTATAGTGCCAAGCGCTTTCTTAACCAAGTCTTCTCTTAGCTCTACGCCGACGGCTCTGGCGCTGAACGCCTTCGCAGCCATTATAACTGATCTGCCGTCTCCTGCACCTAAGTCAAATAAGACTTCGCCGGGCTTCAGTTCAGCCAACTGCAGCATGCGTTGAATCACTGGAACTGGGCTTGGAACGAAGGGTGCAATGAACACGTCATAGGCCTCTAGAGGGTTTTAGAAGCCCATTTGCCTTAAAGACTTTGCGCATAAGTTTATGCCACGTAGGTTTCGCGCTTCGGCGTTGGTCTTTTGGCTTCGCCGCATTTCACGCAGCTTTGGGCGCACAGTTCCAAGTATTTTTCTTCGTCTTTGGAGCCGATGGCTTCTGCTGCTTTCTTGCAGAGTCCGCTGGCTTCAGCGCAACCTTCTTCTTTGCAGAGGCTTGATATGTAACTGCAGACGTCCTTCACGTCTTTAGGCTCCAATACAGCGCGGTTTGTGCGCACTAAGAGGCATAATTCTCGGGCCATGACACAAGTTTTGACGTATTTGACGCGTTCAAGAACTTCTTCGCGTAGTTTTTTTCGGCTTATTTCCACTCGTTTAATCTCCTCGCGATTGAATGGACGCTTAAGCAGAATAGGCTGTTCATCGCTTAAAAAGTTGTTGATAACCATCCTAAACCTCACTGAATCTGACCAAAAAAGCAATCCTGAAGAAATGCCTACCCAAATCGCCTGCTCAACGCTTTGCGTTCCGCTTCAAGAACCAGCTCGTAAAACCTATCCGTAAGCTTAGCCTCCTTCTCAAGAACACTTGCAATGTCTGAAGACTGAACTCTCCTCGCGCTTAAGGCCACGATTGCGGTTTTGCCATACTTCGCAATTAACCGCGCCGTCTCCACTGCATGTGCTTGCAGTTTTTCTTCAGCCTTAGCCAACTTTTGCCCCCTCTTCTCAACGAGCGGCAGCGCGGTTTCTTCGTCCACTTTCAGAAGCCCTATCGCCTGCGAACCGCATCTGGGGCATTTAGGCTGCTCAGGCAAGTCTTTAACGCGAATCATCTCCAAGTAATCCCAACAGTTCGTGCACACAAAAGTGCCCGTTTCATTCAGCAGCCTTGCTTTGGCTGACTCCACCAGCACAGCACGCATGCGTTCAGGCGGGATAAGGTCGGTTTTCATGCTTACCCGTTCGATGCCTACGCGAGCGACTGGAGTTGCGTTGCCGCCGTTGTCAACTATTTGCAAGCGGATTTCGCCTGTGCGAATCTTGCCCAAAACGCGAATGAGCCTTTCCACGTCAAGGTCTTTCGTGAAAACCTCCTTCAAGCCTTCCTCGTAAATTGGTGTGTCCTCAAAACTGGTTATCAGCTTCTGCAGGCTCACGTTGCTGAAGTCCGCCCACTTCTTCAACGCGCCGAAACGGCGTGCCACATGGATTACGCGTCTTTTGAACAAGCCTGTCTTCACAGTTGACCGCGTCACCGTCTCCTTAACCGCTTGCTCGGGCATGGTACACAGTTCGGTGAACACTTCGAGTAGGCGGGCTGAGTTGGCTGCGCCTAAGGTTTGCACGAAGATGCGGTACGGGTCATGTTGCACTACTATGCCGTGCCCAAGTTTATCTGAAAGCATTTGCCCCAGCAACTGAGCCAAAGCGCGGTTCGTAAGAGAACCGAAGTTAGCGTGGACTATGACGAAGTCTTCCCAGTCTTCGATGACTATTCGATGTGCCGTAGGCACCGCCATGCCCGCATGGACTTGCTCAACTGTCTCCGCCAAGGCACGCTGCATTGTCTCTTTGTCCGCTGGGTACTGTTCACTAAGCAACGCAGCTACTTCTTCAGGCGAAAGTCCATTGTGCAGTTTTTCTTCCACGAATCCGCGTATTGCGGCTACTTCCTGCGCCACTTCGAAGGGCACGGGGATTTCTTCGCCTATCCAGCTTGGTATCGCGCCAGTCGGGTCATCCACAGCCCGCACGTACACTTTGTCCTCTGTTGTGTGCACTATTTGCCATGGGCTGCCTCGGATGATGAATTTTGTGCCTGCCTTGCCGTACTCTGCCATGAACGCTTCGTCTAGAACGCCGATTGATGTTTCGCTTGAGTCGTCTACTACGAGGAACTGTTTCTCTTCAGGAATCATGGACAAGTTGTCAAAGTAGTATTCGAAGAGCGATGCGGTTCTCTGCGGTTTCAGAACCACCTTGTCTTCGAAGGAAGCCCAAGCTAAACGTGGAAAACGCTGATGCATGTACTTGAGCACTTTTTCAACATCTGCTAAAGTCATGTCCAGATACGGGTAAGCGTTTTGTGCTATCGCTAAAATCTCGTTGAATTCCAATCGCTTGTTTTTAAGCAGCAACCCTGCTACTTGATGGGTCAGCACGTCATAGGGTTTAGGCGGGATTCCCACAGGCTCCAACTCTTCCTTCAAGGCTCTCCGCGCAATAACCAAAGCTTCTAACGTATCATCAGAGTCCATGCCGATAATCACGCCTTCCGCCACGCGCCCAACACTGTGACCTGCTCTGCCCACGCGTTGAATAAGCCGCGTCACTTGCCTAGGGCTCATGTATTGGATAACCAAGTCTATGCGGCCTACGTCGATGCCTAACTCGAGGCTGCTGGTAGCGATAAGCCCTTTAAGCTCGCCTGTCTTTAGCCCTGTTTCCGCTGCTATCCGCGAGGGCTTAGCGAGAGAGCCGTGATGTATGGAGACTGGAAAGTCCATGTCCCATACTTTGAGTCTGCTGGCTAAGACCTCTGAAACCGAACGCGTATTCGTGAACAAAAGCACCGACTTGCGCTTGCTCATGTAATCTCGAATAATCCTTAACCGCGCAGCTACCTCAGGATGCGTGTAAAGCTTTCCTGCAAGCCGCACATCTTCCTCAGTAGGCTGCGGAAAAATCACTTTTAGCCGCACCATTTTGGC
>CAYGYB010000212.1:0-3166 GCA_964354015.1 uncultured Candidatus Bathyarchaeia archaeon | reverse complement strand
CAGGTTAGGGAGTTTGTGCCTTACGCTAAAGGCAGAATAATGGGCGCTTAGCCCTTGCGACTGCCGCCGCTATTTTTGTATTTTTAGGAAAAAGGAGCAATAGTTATCGAAAAAGGAAAAGAGCAATCACTTTCTCAGCTTCAGCAAGTAGTTCTTCTTGGTGGCAACTTCGTCTAGCAGTGAATACATGATTTCGGATTTCGCCTTAAGGTCTAATCCCTTCGCTTTAGCTCTTGCTTCATTCAAAACCGTTTCAAGTTCTCCAATTTCCAAGACGGTTGCGGCTATGCAGTAGAGGGTTTTTGAGCGTCCTTCATTGAATTCCGCCAGCATCTCTCTGAGCAACTGCTCTCTTGTTTTCTGCTCGTTCTCGAACTCTGCAATTCCGTTTTTCTGAATGAAGGCTATGTTGCCTTCAACTTTCTGGTAGCATAGAAATGAGTCGCTCTTTTTGCCCATTTCCCTGTGCTTTCTCCATCTTTCGCAAGTTTTGTTCTCTTCGCAAAATCCGCAGAACTCTATGCCCTTTTTCTTGAGTGCGCAGTTATGGAAGGCACATGCAGCACCCATGCGGTATTCGCTTTTGCAGCCTGGGCATCTGCTTTTTGTGTCTCTGTGATAGGCTGGGCAAAGCCTGCAGGAAAGACCGCAAATGCCAATTTCCACATAGCTGATTTTCATTGAGGCTTCCACACTGTGGATAGTATTATGCTACGTTATGCCTTTGCATCGGTAAGCACTAATGATTGTTGGAAGTAACTTTTGCGGGTTACAGTAACTATTTAACAGTTGTAAGAAAAGGCTGTGTTTTTTGTAGTATTTCTTGTTTTGGGAGAGTTGTCGCGCGCGCTTTAGGTTGGGATTAAATTTTAGTATTCTATCTTGACTGGTTCCAATCGTTTTATTTCACATAGCGCCAAAATTAACTGGGTTTATTTTCTTCTTTTCAGCGTTATCTGTGTACCTATGGTCCTGAATTTTTCTCCTGAATCGTGAAGCAGCGGGTTGCGTTCTTCGAGGTTTTCCTCTGCTTCGGCGTGAGCGACTTCTCCTACAAGGATTACGTGGTCTCCGTCGTATTCCAGAAATTTTGTGGCTTTGCATTCTAGGATGGTTTTGGCTTCTTTGATTCTTGGAACCCCTACTTTCTTTGATTTTTGCGTGTGTAAGCCTTGTTTTTCCCAGAGTTTATCTCCAGAGCTATGCTGTGCTTCACAGTTTACTGCTTGTTGACCGAAATCAGCTGACACCACGCATATGACGAATTCGCCTGTTCTTTTTGCGTTGAGGTAGCTATGTTTGTTCTTTCCTCCGATGCTTACTCCGATTAGTGGTGGGTTGAAGCTGAGGGGAAAAACCCAGGAGTAAGGTGAAGAGTTCAGTTCGCCCGTCTCATCGGTTGTGTTCACGAGCACGGTCAATCGAGGAGAAATGAGACTAGTTGCTCTTGAAAGCGGAATCTCAATCATAACATCACCTTTCTTGCCTTTGCCTTAGGATGTTATGGAAGCCTCTAAGATAATGTTTACTTTCTGAAAATGGTTTGGATTTGGGATTAAAATTTAATCCCCCTCCTCCTAACGCTCTTAGATGTCGGCTCATCAGAAAAAAGCTAAAATCCCTTTTTTCCACTTTTCGCCAATTCCTCAACAATCACTCAAGAATTGCAATTAAGCCGTCCAACCACACCTTTACTGACCAATCTAACGCTCAAGTTTTCGAGAGCAACGCTAAACGCTACCGACATTTAGAGAAGACTGCTATCACACGACTAAGTTGCAGGTACCCCAAAAGCGTACACTTTGGCGTCATTTGAGCCAATGTAGAGCATGCCTTCAGCAATCGAAGGCGTTGACTCGACTATGTCTCCAGTCGTGTACATCCATATTTTTCTGCCTGTTGACGCATCTAGAGCGTACACATTGCGGTCTTTTGAGCCAAAGTAAACAACACCATCAGCAACAGTGGGGCTTCCATTTACGTCGCCGCCTGTTGTAAAATTCCATATCTTGTTACCGTTCACAGCGTCCAAAGCGTACACATTACCGTCATCTGAACCGATATACACGATATTATTAGCAACTGCAGGAGAAGACTCGATACAAGCGCCAGTCGTAAAATTCCAAAGCCTTCTGCCACTTGTTGCATCCAGACAATAAACATTGTTGCTTGCGCCAAAGTAGACTCTACCTTTCACCACAGCAGAAGAGGAATACAGAGGACCCCAAGCAAAAAAACTCCAAATCTCTCTTCCTGTTGCAGCGTTCAAAGCGTAAGCAGTTTGATGCGAGTTAACGTAGACAACCCCGTCAACAACCGCTGGAGAAGACCACACAGTATTACTGGTCTTGAAACTCCATTTCTTGCTACCAGTCGCGGCATCCAAAGCATAAAGGTTATCATCTTTTGAGCCAACATATACAACGCCATCGACAACAACGGGAGTAGAATAAACGTCATCTCCTGTAGTATAATTCCAGATTTTTCTTCCTGTCGCCGCATCCAGAGCATACACGTTATCATCATGAGAACCGAAATAGACAAGTCCGTCGGCAATCGTGCAGGAAGACTCCACTGAACCACCGGTAAGGTAACTCCATATTTCAGTACCCGTTGATGCATCCACTGCATAAACGCTGCGGTCATTTGAGCCAAAATAGACTACACCCTCAACCACTGCAGGTGAACAATACTCAATATCCATTTTGGCTGAAAAAATCCATAGAGTCTGATTTGTCAGTGGTCCTGCCGAAGTTGAGTATCCAGTCCGCGCCGTATCATGATGGAATGTAGGCGACCAAGTTGACGAATCGCCATCAGACAGTTGGGAGTTTGGCGCTTGCTGCTGAAAAGCTATGTAGCCCAAGATTCCCAAAATCGATAACAGGATCAGAAGTGTTGTGACTAATTTTCTAGTGTTGATCTTCTCATCTCCTGCTCAGATGGATAATCCAACCATATATTAATGTTTTTACACAAACTCTCCTCAGCCCTCTCCAAAAGAAAGCGAGCATAACTTGCACACGCTTTTTGCAGCAAAAAGGAATATTTCGCAGTCTATACATAGTTTCTTTACATGTAACTAGTGCCGGTTACACTATGTATTTATTTTTTCACCGCTATTATGGGCAGTGGATGCGTTATGGAGAGCGTCGTCGAGAAACTC
>CAYGYB010000211.1:0-3173 GCA_964354015.1 uncultured Candidatus Bathyarchaeia archaeon | reverse complement strand
AACCTATGCTGCTCACGCCCAAGCTGCTTCGACTTCGCAGCAAGAAAAGATAGCAACACTCTTTTGATAAAAGTCCACTCAGACATAGACACTTTCTCCCACCAAGACGTCACCGAACTCAAAATCATAGCCGACCACGTTTCCGCCGCTTCACTAATAATCAGCCAAAAAACACACGATAAACCCTTAGCAGATGACACAGTCTACTCAAGACACGCCATCTTTGTAGTCACCGAAAAAACCATAAAAAACATGGCGCTCCAAACAGCAAACCCCATAGTTTACGCTGGACCAGGCGGATACTTCGTGGAAATCAACGGCACACTGATTGAAAAAAGAAGAAAAGAACTCAGCATATCCATCGGCAAACTCGCAGATATGATAAGCGTCTCACGCAGAACCCTCTACGGCTACGAGAGAGGCATGGCAAAAGCCTCCGTGACATCAGCGTACAACTTGGCCAAGACGTTAGGCATCCCAGTGGCGAAACCCATAAACATTCTTGAGAAAACCCGCAAGCAGTCATACTGCCTGCTCACGAAAGCAACACGCGCCATCGCTGGACAAGCGCTTTTCTTCAAAGTTTTCAGGAAATTCGCTTTCTGCAACATTTCCCCCGTTCACAAGGCACCCTTCGACTTCGTCATGAACATTCCAAACGAAAAACACGCTATCATAGGCAGCATCGCTACAAACAAAGAAAAGCACCTAAACAAAAGAGTAGAAGAAACGCTGAATATATGCCAAGTAATCAATGCGCATCCAGTTTTAATCACGGAAAACCCCAGATCCTTCAGCGAAGACATAAATTGCGTCTGCATGGACGAGTTACACGCTATGCGCACGCCTAATGACTTAATCGCCACAGCTTAAGCAAGCTTTTTCTGCACGCTGCCCTGCTCATTTTTTGTTTGCTTTGCAGGCTTCCACGATTTTCTCACGCAATCAGGATATTCCTCATGCGTCTGCAGCCACTGCTTCAGAAACCGCATAGTTCGCGGATCAGCCAAATAGCCAGTGCCAAAGTCGCCGTGTTCACCTGTTAACGCAGCAACTGCCCTGTCACGCTCCACCTTCGCAATTATAGACGCAGCTGAAACCACAGAATAAGTCTTGTCCGCCTTATGTTCAGCAACAACCTTCACCTTGAAGGATAAGCCCTCTTGAATGTGGTGCTTAAAGCGTTCTTCCAGCACATCAGCCGCATCCACAAACGCCACATCAGGCTTCAATGCTTCAATTACCTTCGCCATAGTCTGCGCCTCAAGCCTGTTCAACTTATGCAGTTTCCTTCCGCTCTCCACTGCGCGGTCAATTTCCACAGGCGCCAACTTCACGATCACGTGTTTCTCCGCTAAACGCACAATCTCCACAGCCAAAACCTCACGTTTCTTCGCCGAAAGAAGCTTCGAGTCCTTCACGCCCAACCGCTTTAACTCAGGCAGTCTTTCTTCGCTAACCAAAACGCCCGCAACAACTAAAGGACCAATTACGCAACCGCGTCCAGCTTCGTCAACACCCGCAACCAACACGCGCAAACACACCTTGCCTACAAAACCGCTTATTAGCCTTCTAAGCTATAACACTTTCACCTTTTAGCAGGGCATAGCTGTGCGCGGAGACGCTACCCCCTCCCCTTTATATTTGTTTCAGAATTTTCAGGGCTTTTTCAGCTATTGTCTCGTGCAGTTTTTCTCTGTTTTCAGGTGTAACCATGATTAATTCTGTGTCTTCTCTATTTCGTGCTTCAATTATTAGATTGTCTTGTGCTTTCCAGTGGACAACGGCTACCACGGGCTTGCAGCTTTCCAGTGCTTTTCGTGTGGCTTCTTTGAACTTTTCAGAAAACAGTTCCATTGGTCCAATCTCGTCTATGGCGATAACGTTACAGTTTTCTACGGCAGCAAGTATAGCTTCAGCGCCTACGCTGTTGAGGTCTTGAATGTTAACGTGGTATTTGCCGATTTGCGGACCACTTTTCTGGTTGACATGTGCAAGCCAACCGCGTCTGCCGCTGGTTAAGTCATGGATTTCGAAGCCCACTCGTATTCCGCCTTCGCGGACTTCACGGCTTATCATGCCGCCCACGGTGTAGCCTTCAGCCTTTAAGGCGTCTACGGTTTTCGTTAAAACTGTGGTTTTTCCCACTCCGGGATTACCTGTCAACAGCAATATGCGCGTTGGCAATTTGTTTCCTCTACAGACCAGAAGTCTAATATTAACCTAAAAATTCTTCTCCTAACAAGGCAAGGGCATAAACAAGCACTGTGGCGCTGCAAGGTTATGACTGAAACAAAATTCGAAGCAGATTTTCCAAGCGAAATGGTGAAGGAAGGTAAAGTGGCAGTTTTGGTTCCGAAACTCGCAGCCTTCAAGAAGCAGCCTTCGGATTACGCGCCCTCCAAGGCGCCTGTGTTCTACAATCCCGTGATGGAGTTGAACCGCGACATAGCCATATTGGCAGTGCAGGCTTACCAGCGCGCTGCAAACAGGGAAATTGCCATATGTGAACCCTTAACAAGCTCCGGAATCAGAGGCGTGCGCTTCGCAACCGAAATCCACGGCGTCAAAAGCGTGTTAATCAGCGACATCAACGAACGAGCCTTCAATCTTGCAAAACACAATGTGCACTTGAACGGGCTTACAGAGCGCGTCGCGGTGCAGCATAAGGACGCTAACTGCCTGCTAAGCTGCCACGGCGCACCACATAAACGCTTTGACGTTGTAGACGTAGACCCTTTTGGTTCTCCCGTGCCCTACTTGGACTCAGCCATCCGTGCCTTACGCAACAACGGTCTCTTAACTGTAACAGCAACGGATATGGCGCCATTGTGCGGCGTCCACGCAAAAGCCTGCATCAGAAAGTACGGTGGAAAACCCTTGCGCACCGAGTACTGCCAGGAACTTGCGGTTCGGCTTCTAGCTGGGTGCGTAGCCACTGTGGCGGCGAAGCATGACATAGGCATCCGCGTGGTCTTCAGCCACTGCAGCGACCATTACGTGAGAGTTTACGCTGAAATAGGCTACGGCGCAAAAAAAGCCGATGAAAGCATCAGGCACATGGGCTACGTGCTGCACTGCTTTAACTGTTTGCACAGAGAAACCGCAAAAGACCTTTTCACCAAGCGCCTTGAGCAGTGCCCCGAATGCGGCTCCAAAATGGACTATGCAGG
>CAYGYB010000210.1:0-3174 GCA_964354015.1 uncultured Candidatus Bathyarchaeia archaeon | reverse complement strand
GTCAGCCGAGTTTGAGCCGACAATAGCGTCGCCCAATAACCCTCTGATTGTTGTTTTGGATCAGAAAGAGAAAATTGAAATGGAATTATGGTTGAAACCTGACGGCGTCGTTTTTGATGACGAAACCTTGCGGAGAAGACAGAAAGCCGAAATAGATGCTAACTTTTGGGCGTGGATTATTTCAGCAGAGGATTTCATAGTGAGCAAGCTGGCTAGACCTGACAGAGGCACAACAGATGAACAAGACGTAAAAAGCGTGCTGATTAGGCAAGCAAACAAACTAGACAATGAATACCTTCAGAGAAGAGCCAAAAAAGCTGGAGTACTCACGATTTTACAGGCTATCCAAACTTCGTGAAGCGGGATTCGTGGGTTCAAATCCCACCCCCTGCACCAAACAGGAATGTTTGTGAAGTAAAAGACATAAGGCGAAAGAATATTCTCTCAATAAATGGGGCTAATGACCATCGCTTTTCCAAACAAAAAGAAAGACATATACCATAAGGTCTACGCCCAGAATCCCTAAAACAACACCTGACAACATCCCACGTATATAAGGAAGGATGGGATAAGGTGCGAATGCCCCAATTACACCAATTATTATAAGGGCAATCCCAAAAGCTGTTAAAATTGGACCTTTAAGTCTATTACCAATTTTCAAATCTAACACCGTCCACATTGTTAGGATATTCTGCGTTATTTAGATTTAAGATTTTGGAAAATTGAAAAGATGAAAACAAGGTTAAGAGAGCAAGCTACTTTCTATTTCTTTAGTGGATTGCCACAGAACGGACAAGACTCAAACGTGTAATTAATTCTTAGCGGTATTTCTTTTTTGCAGTTGGAACATGTTATTGTGGCAAAAGTTACTCCTTTCAATTCCTCAACTAATCCATTGTATTGGTCTCTTGCCATGACAGTTGACCACACACCCATTGCCATGCAAGAACCACCAACCGCAAATAACCAAAACCAAGGTTGCCCAAGATAACTACCAGCAGCAAGAAAGATTCCACCAAGAGTCATTGCTATATACACAATAAACGGAAGTCGATTCATTGTTCGCTTGACTTTGTTCAATTGCTCTTGCAGATAAGCTACTCTTGCTTGTTCAGACACAACAGGTCACCATTCAATTATTGAAATATTGAGAAGAAAAGCTTTACGCAATTATGAATTTAGAGAGAAAATAGTGTTAAGTGAACAAATCTCTCTCCATTGTTGATGTTACCGCCAGAAGCATATATACCAGAAATGCTATTCTGGTCCTTGCCTAAATTATAGGAGAATAAGAAAAATGGTTAATGAAACAGAGAACAACGAAGATGAGGGGTTCGTGGGTTCAAATCCCACTCCCTGCGCCACACATTAGCTTCTTGGAACGCAAAACTGCAATTCTTAAATAACGTGTGTTTCCTATAAGAGCTTGCGATGAAAGTATGGCTTATTTGCGGAAAGAGAAAGAAACAGTGGAAATCGACTACTCCATAGACAAAGTTTGGAAAACTATTCCCAAAGCGCTCAAAGAATTGGGATGCACCATAGAGCAAATTGACGACGCCGCACATCACATTAAAGCAAAGACCCAAAAAGGCTTCATATCATGGAGCTCAGTGCTCCTAATCGACGCGAAGCGCGTAGACGAGAACACAACAAGGGTTTCAGTTGTGGCAGAGACGCCCGTTACAACGATTTCGTCAATAATTGACTTTGGACGGGCAAGACGACGCATTGACTTGTTCTTCGCAACAATGGCGAAAAAATTAGCTAGATGATCATTCTGCACCAGAATTGCTTCGCAGGGCACTCTGCCTTTCAGTCGTATTTTTTTATTCGTATCATTTTTCGGTAGTTTTTCAAGTCGTTGGAAACGCGTTTAAGAAGGTAAAGTTCGTCCGCTGTCTTTTTGAACTCTAGCATTTCCTCGTGGATTTTATGGTGCATCACTTGCTCTTTCTGCATACTTTTCAGCTCTTTTTGTGGTTAAAGACGTTTGTTGGAGGGTTTTGTCATTGTTTGCTGGCTATCCAAGCGGCCAATCCGTTATCGAGGAGAAAGGAGAAGGCTTCGAAAACGGAAATATCCTATTGGCTCGTTTAGATGTGCCTTCAACCTCGATAACCCTCCACTCCACGTCATAAGACTTAAGATACTATATAGATATAAGCGTTATGCATCACAAATAAACTACAAACACACGCTCAACCTATAGCCAAAACGCCTTCCAAAATCCTCTTCTCAGAAACATCCAACTGCTTAGACAACCACATTTTCAGAAGCGCCGTCAACTTCGGAAGCTCACCACTATAAGTTACAATCTGATTACCCTTCAACGCATCAGCCTGAAAAGTCTTCTCCGCCTCCTTATACATAAAAGACAACGTCTGAGCCTGCAAAGCCAAATTCTGAAAATCCTCCCATTGCTTACACCTCAAAATAACAGGCGGGCCATGCATCACCACAGGCTCTGCGACCTCACTCGTCTGCGCTGCTACAGCCTCTCTTTTCTGCTCTTTAATCACAAGCGGCGCTTCACGAGGTGACGTAGACAAGTAATTCACCAAACTGTTTATCTCATTCTGCAAGCCGCTTATCTTCTGCTCTACTTTCTCCACTTTGCCGCTTAACTCACCAGTGTCGCCCAACTGCCCTGCAACCGTGCCCAACTCGCTTATCAGCCTATCCAAGTCCTTCTCATGCTCTTTAAGGACATTTACTATGAAATCCAACGCTTCCAAAGCTTCATCTTTAGACTGCGGCTTCTTTGACACCCCTCGATCCCTGCCAACTTTACTCAGTATAGCCTAACGTAAATAAACATAGCGAATCCTCAAAACATATCCACGTGACGCTATAACCATACGTATTACGGATATGCACAACATTACTACAAGCAAATATACACTTTAAACACAATGGGAAAAAATGACCAAACAAATTACGTCATATTGAAAAACTTAAATTGAACAGTGTCCAATACTGTGGTTATGCCGTCACATCGACGTCGAATACACAGGTCTAGACGAAACAGAAAACCACTGCTGATAGTGGGCTTTTTGGTTGCCATCGCCATAGTGGCGATAATAGTGGTGTACAGTATGAGCCCCTCAGAATATAAGTTGACAATATACACTGTGGGTCAGGGTAGCGTGGTTCCGAGTAATAGCACGTATC
>CAYGYB010000209.1:0-3175 GCA_964354015.1 uncultured Candidatus Bathyarchaeia archaeon | reverse complement strand
CGCCATATAGCAGCCTGAACGGTCAACTTTTGACGGGTCTTTCCCCGAAAAGCATCCTCCGCCGTGGCTTCCAACGCCGCCGTAAGTGTCAACGATGATTTTGCGCCCTGTCAAACCTGAATCCGCCAAAGTTCCCCCAATCACGAACCTTCCTGTGCCATTAATGATGTACTTTGTTTCAGCATCCAGCATTCCCGATGGTATGACTTCCTTGATTACATGCTTAATTACGTCTTCTCGAACCTTCTCTAATGAAACATTCGCAGTGTGCTGCGCAGCAATTACGACGGCGTCCACTCTTTTCGGTTTTCCATTCAAGTATTCCACTGTAACTTGCGATTTGCAGTCAGGCCTCAAATACGGCAGAACCTTCGTTTTTCTGCATTCAGCCAATCGTTTGACAAGCTTATGCGCAAGCATTATCGGCAGAGGCATCAGCTCCTTCGTTTCAGTTGTAGCGTAACCGAACATCATTCCTTGGTCTCCAGCGCCCTGCTCATGCGTTGCAGTTTCATTAACTCCAAGCGCGATGTCAGGCGACTGCTCCTCCAACGAAACGAGAATGCCGCAGGTTTCCCAGTCCAACCCGTCCTTGGCGTTGTCAAACCCGATTTCCTTCAAAGTTCCTCTAACAATTTTAGGTATGGAAACATAACAGGTAGTGGTTATTTGCCCAGTGATTATTACGTTTCCTTGCATTACTAAGGTTTCGCAGTCAACTCGTGCTTTCGGGTCTTGCCGCAAAATAGCGTCTAAAACGCTGTCTGATATCTGGTCTGCGACTTTGTCCGGGTGCCCTTCGCCCACGGATTCTGAAGTGAACAAGTATTTTCCATTTTTTCGCATCGAGATTCCTTCAATTCAGCTTGCGATGAGAGGTTTAATAATTCCACATTTTTCTTAAAAGGCTTTCTCCATAATCCGAACACATCTAATAACGGCTTAAAGTGTAAGCTGAAAGCTTATCACCATAATCTCGGCATATATTGGACTGGAAAATCGACAGGAGGATAACCCATGAAAAAGGTCATACAAACCGAAAACGCGCCTAAACCAGTAGGACCATACAGCCAAGCCATAAGAGTTGACAAATTCCTGTTCGTCTCAGGACAAGTGGCAATAGACCCGAAAGAAGGCAAAATAATCGCAAACGACATAAAGGGGCAAACTGCCAGAGTCATGGAGAACATCAAAGCAATACTGCAGGTTGCAGGCTGCAACTTCAGCGACATCATCCAATCCAACGTGTACCTTTCGTCGATGAAACTGTTCAGCGAATTCAACAGCGAATACGCAAAATACTTCCGCAAGGAATTTCCAGCCCGCGCCACAGTGGGAATAGAACTAATGCCCAACGCGCTCGTGGAAATCGCTGTGGTAGCCTATAAAGAATGAAATACGACAGCCACAGCGTATAATGCTTAAATGTTTGAGAAGCCCACTTTTAGCGTAGGTGAAAAAGAGGCATGACTGAGCCAACGGAGAAACTGCCCATATCCGAATTCTACAAAGTCATCGACTACGTCACGATTTTCAAAAGCGGCAAATGGTGGGAAGCCATCGTAGTCTATGAATCTGCTGGAAAACGCTCAATAGGGCTTTATCTCTGGGAAAACAAGAACAACACTTGGAAGCGGAAGAACAAGTTCAGCGTAAGAAACATGGATGAATGGAACAAAGTTAAAAACGCTGTAGAGCAGCTTGCGCCGAAACTTAATCCAAATGAACCTGCAAAACCCTAAGTTTTGAGCCGAGTCTTCCGCAGTTTTCCTTTCGTCATAAATTATAATAGTCAGCCACATCAAAATAGAACTGGTGCAAATTATGGCGTCCACATTTAAGCAGTTTATTGAAAATGTTGCAGGCGAAAAAGCACCTGGACCGTCTACGACATTTTCCGTCGCGCATATCTTCTGTGCTCTAGAATTAATAGCTGAGAAACCCATCGGACGCAACAAACTAGCTGAAAAACTAAGCGTTGGCGAAGGCGCAATCCGCACAATAATAAACCACTTGAAAGACGCTGACCTAATCGTGACCTCAAAAACTGGATGCAGCCTCACCGCTAAAGGCTTGAGCACTTGGAAAAAATTTGAAGAGTTCTTCCCGAAGAGAGGCGAAATTGAAAAAACAGAATTAACCACAGCAGAACACAATTATGCCTTCTTAGTCAAAAATAGCGGGCACAAAGTCAAGTCAGGCATCGAGCAACGAGACACAGCCATCGTGGCAGGCGCAAAACGCGCCGTCATCATAGTATCTAAAAGCGGACACTTGAGCATCGAATCAGTAAGCAACGATATAGCAAAAGAATTCCCCAAAGCAGCAAACCAGATTCTCAAAGTCACCCAGCCAGAAGACAATGACGTAATAGTGATTGCTGGCGCTGACGCCCTGCAGAAAGCTAAGCACGCTGCGTTCGCGGCAAGCTGGGCTCTTCTGAACAGCAACAACAGATGAGCTTCAGCTTGCTATGTTGTGTATTTTTCTCCGCCTGTTAGAATTCGCTCCATAGTAGTGTTAAAGTTTGTCAATCCCTCGTTTGTTTTGGCGGAAACAGGAATCAACATGAATTTTAAGCCAATTTGGCGAATTGCGTGCATGATGTTTCTGCTGAAAAGTCGTTTTGTGTCTTCTAGCTGTTCAATCGAGTTCTCTAAGGCTCTGGGATTGGCAGCCCAATCGGTGATTCTATCAACTTCCTTTTTCGGAAGCAAATCGCATTTCGAAAGCAGATGCACCTGAGGCTGGAAAAAACGGTTATAGACAGCTGCTGAGAGAAACATGTTGGAAACATAGTTAAGCGGATTAATCGAAAAAACCGCGTCAAACAAGTAAACCATGGCTTTAGGCTCTTTCGTCAACTCGCTTACTATGTAGGGACCACTTGCTCTAAACGCGAATAACTCCATCTGTCCCGGCGTATCCACCAGAACAATATCAGCGTCTGCATCCTCTATGTCCCGCGTGACATTTTCAATTTCGTCTGCTATCAGATCAGCAGCCATAATCAAAGCGCCGTTTGGTCCTAAACCGTATTTTTCCATTAAATTGCCAACATCCACGTAGTTTCGGATATCTACGTCTGGCGAGTACGGAAGTTTTAATGCGCCTGGGTCTAGGTTTACGACGGCTACGTCTTGCTTGGACATTTTTAGCCATTCGCTGAAGGCTG
>CAYGYB010000208.1:0-3199 GCA_964354015.1 uncultured Candidatus Bathyarchaeia archaeon | reverse complement strand
CGCTTCATTCCTCCGCTGAGGTGCTTCACAAGCACGTTTCGCTTTTCATCCAGTTCAACAAGCTTGATGAGCTCGTCTATATTGGAACGCCTTTTGTCCTTGGGAATCGAGTAGAGTCTCCCGTGAAACTCCAAGGTTTCCCAGACGGTAAGGTTCCAATCCAGCGTCTCGTTCTGGAACACGATGCCTATTGACTTGCGAACATCATCCTGCTGTTTCTCAACATCAAAGCCTGCAATGGTTACTTTGCCCTTTTGAATGGGCAGCATGGTTGTTAACACATTGATGGTGGTGGTTTTGCCCACCCCATTGGGTCCCAAGAAAGAGAAAATTTGCCCTTTTTTCACGTTGAAGCTGATGTTGTCAACCGCGGTGACTTTATCGTAGCTGTAGCGGAGCCCTTCAACAGATATTACATGTTCTTCCATCGCAACGCCTTCTATTCTAGTTTTTGCAGTTCACCCATTGTCTTGTCTAAGATTTCTTTGATTTTCTGCGGTTGGATGCCGTTCGCCAGAAGTTTAGACATCTCGGTGATTAACGGGTTCATTAAATGTTCGTTGTGGATTAACACGAGGTGCAGGTCTTCGAAAGTATCATGCGCCAAGGAAAACGATCTGCTGATTTTTTGTGCATAATCGTCTTTCAGGGAGTCATGCGCCTTTAGGACTTTTTTGCCGGAGTCAGTGATTTGGTACAGAGTTTTGCTGGGGAGCTTTTTCCCAACTATCCACCCTTCATTTTGCATTGTCTTCAGTAAGGGGTAAACTGAGCCTGTGCTGGGCTTCTTGCCTGTTAACTCGTTTACTTTCTTTATGACTTCGTAGCCGCTGACTTCTTTTTCTGAAGTTATCTTTAGCATCCACATCTTTAGAAGCCCGGGCAGCATATTGTTTCCACCAAGTATATCGAAGTAGATATGTCGATATAGATATAAGCCTTGCGCTCCGACACTAAACACACCTTAAACGCAAAAAGTTGAAGTGAGGCTCAGGCCGGGATTCGAACCCAATCCTGCTCTAGGAATTCAACCTTTTACGATTGGCCTGCCAAGTCATGGCATAATTGTTTCTTGGGTCTCCATAGCTGCAGATGATAGCGGACGCAGCGCAGTTACGAAAACCGCGCTAGAGTACTTCTATCGCAGTAAAAAATGCGTTCATGACATTCTCGAGTATTTGAGGATAGCGCAAAACCCATATGCTCTGACCTTCAATATTGTGGCTGGCAAAGTTGCGAATGTGATATGCCAGAAACAATGCAATCTGACGATTGTTCAAATTTCGTCCATGGAACTTCGCAACGCCATTAAGAAGACTCGGCACTATTCTGTCTGGTCGACTTCGATTGAGATCTGGACGTATTTGTTTTAGAAAAACATTGACATTACTATCCGTTTGCCTCTTTGTCCATCTGAGCCTCAGGGCCAACTTGTACAGTGCATTAGCCATCTTTTTCTCCTTTTTTGGTCTGCTTCGCAAGAATCTATGCTCTAGAAGACAATCCACCACTAGACTAATGTTAAGGAGAGTATCCATTATTTTGAGTTTTGAGTAATCATTATTTATCATTCGTGATGCGCTTAGGGAAGAAAGATGATAGATTTCATGAAAAGTAGCAACAAAGAATCTTTTCACGTCTTCCATTTGCTCTGCTTGCAGGAATTTACGATCCAGTTCTTGTAATGTCATGTTGCGGTTTGCACTCGAGTTATATCCATCAATAAACTGTTGAAGATATCGCCTAAGTGGCACAACAACGGAGTTGTAAAGATACGGGCGCATCTGAGGATTGTCAACTAGAGAAATTGTAAGATAAGCACCTCCCTCTTTCACATCTTTCTGCAAGATAGGAAAATTGCGTTTATCCTCCTCTAATGCATTGAAAAAGTAGATGTACGCTGATGGTATGTCTCCTTGCTCCAAGTAAGCTTGAGCAATAAAGTAGTAGATTGACCCTTTGTGGACCATCTCATGCGTGTCCTCCCATCGCCATACTTCTCTTAGTATAGCTTCCAGAACCAAGACCTTAAGCTTGGGGTTAGGAAGTGTTGTATTCAATACAAAGCTAAATATCTTGTCAGCAAGAAGAACTTTGTCACATCCGTTATTAATCGAGGCGATAGATGCAAGTAGACTCTCCAATAATTGTGAAGACTCTCTAGAGAGAACAACCCCCTGATTAGTTAACCTAACTTCCTGTAGGGCAATACCCAAAGCCTCTATCAATGGATGGTTGTCGAAAGTGACTGCATCAATTACTCTGTCTGATTGCCAAGTAACCCTAACTCTACCGTGCACAAAAGGTGGTTTGCTCATAAAGGTAATTGTAGTTCATGCTGTTCAAAAAGTTTTCCTGTGCAACTTGCATTCTATGGGTTTTGGCGCCCAGGCCGGGATTCGGACCCGGGTCTAGCGGGCGACAGCCGCTTATACTGGACCGGACTATACTACCTGGGCTCAAGATTTCGCGAAGTGAATAAAATCGCCTTTGACTAATTAAGTTTTCTTGACACGACGGACGTCGTGATTATGGTTTCGGTTGCTGGTGCTGTTTGCCAGTCATGTAGTCTATGGCAATTCTGCAAATTGTGGTTCCGGCAAGTTTCTCGGGTTTAATTTTTGCGAGTTTCTCCTCAGGTTTTTTGGAAAGCTGGTGCACAAGAAGGCTCATCGCGTGTTGTTTCTCGTTCAAATCATCAACAAGCGATATTGTTCCTGAGAAATGCACACTGGTGTAAGCATATTCGCAATCGTCTGTCACGCCGTAATCTTGTACAGCTTGCCCCCACACCTTGCTGTTTGCAGTTATGTAGGCAAGTTTTTTGCCTTCACTGGCGCAGTGAAAATACAAACATTTGCGGTTTTCGTCGTAACCGTGACTTAACGAAACAAGATAAGGCTCGTTATTCATGCAAAGCGCTATGGTCAGGTACTTGGTGGATTTCAGCACTCTTTTGAGCACATCGTGATCAGCTATCTCTCGATCCTTCCGCCGAAGATGAAACGACATGGCAAATCGATAACCCAGAAGACAATATTAACCTTTAGAACTCCTTCCCCACAACTTCTCGTAAGCTTTCCCCAGTTTCGATTCTGCAAAACACAAAACATCAGGAGTGAATATTGAAAAAGCAGCTAAAGTGAAATTGAATGGAAAAACCAGCCAATGCTCAAAGATATTACCCCAACCACCTCCT
>CAYGYB010000207.1:0-3199 GCA_964354015.1 uncultured Candidatus Bathyarchaeia archaeon | reverse complement strand
TGACTTGTGGGCCATCCATGTTGCCGTGAACAGCCAAAACAGGCGCGAGCTGCTCCAACTCGTCAATAACAGTCAACGCCACCAAGTCACCTGCATGCACAATAAAATCCACATTCTCAAAAACCTTGAAAACCATCCTTGGAATGCGTTTTGCCCTCACAGGTATATGTGTATCAGATATCAAACCCACCGTCTTAGTTGCTTTGAAATTGGCTATTTCACGCGGAATCTGTGTCTGCTCGCTGGTCACTACACCCACCCTCTAAAGAGACGCATGCTCTTAGAATAAGAGTCAAGAGATAATAAATATTCACATTTACCACTTAAATCACGCCACCGAGATTTTTCACCGCGAACACAACAGGCAGCAAATTTAAAAGAAACAAACATAACAAAGCTTAGGGGGAAAGTTTTGGCTGTAACAGACGCAGAACGCGTGAAAAAACCCAAACTTCCAAGGAAAAAACTGCTAAAGAAGACCTTGAAAAGAAAAGGTCGCTAGTGATGCATGTTGGTGGACACAGCAGAAAAGCCGCGAAAACAAAAAGCCATCAAATTTTGCCCAAAATGCGGCTCAACCGACATCTTCTGGGCATCAGGACTGCCGCAACTGTGGTCTCTCTGGCAATGCAAAAACTGCGGTTACCACGGCGCATTTATCCTAGAAGACGGTAAACTGGCAACTAAGCTTCAAGAAAAATGGAAAAAAAGAAGTGTTTTATGATGAAACCGCGCTGAATACCCGTTTCATCATTTTAGCTCTGCAAGATACTTCAGGCTGAAAGGCTTAATTATTACGCCAGGATTCAAGTCAGCAGTGAAACTTTGGCTGTCAGTTATCAACTCTGCAAGCTCTGCATCATGTGTTCTCACGAATTGGGCGAAATCTGCATAATTCCTATGAAGGGAAACACAGACTGCATCCCAACCCATGCCGCGTCCATCCACAACGAGGACAACATTCGGCTGCTTCATGTACCAATCTTTCAGTTTCTTCAGGGCTTCGTCTTTTTCTTTGCCTAGTTTTTGCTGTTTGCTTTTTGTGAAGGTGAATGCGGTGAGTTCAAATCCGATTTTTCCAAATGTTGGCGTTATTGTGTATCCTTCGATGAGGTTCGCTTCGAGCATTGTTCTTCTTCGGGTTACTGTTGGCTGCGAGACGCCTAAAGCCTTAGCTAGTTGCCTGTCGCTTCTATGTGAATCTTTCATTAATTCAAACAGAAGCTTGTAATCTATTGGTTTTAGTTCCTTCATTTCATCACCTTGAATGTCGATTTATCATTTTTGTTTTCATATATAAAGATGCCGCATCTGTATATACAGTTTCTTCAAAAACACATGGAAATACAAGAAAGTTTTAAGAGAATTAACGCCTCTAAAAGCTAAAACAAGTGATCATTAAAATGCAGTTTCAACTGCTGAAGGAAATTGAAGAAGAAGTCACTCATACTTTAAGCGACCTAATTCGCATTGATACAACTAATCCGCCTGGAAATGAAACAGAAGCAGCTGAATATGTGGCTGAATGCCTTGGCAGAGACGGCTTTAAATGTGAACTTTACGAGTCTGCACCTAGCAGAGGCAACGTAATCACTTGCCTGAAGGGAACAGGCGAAAAACCCAGTTTGCTTCTGCTTTCGCATTTAGATGTGGTTGCGGCTAACGCGGAAGAGTGGAGCGTAGACCCTTTTGGCGGCATAGTTAAAGACGGTTTTGTTTGGGGACGTGGCGCTTTAGACATGAAGGGTATGACGGCTATTGAAGTGATGACTATGAAGCTTTTGAAAAGAAACAACGTGAAACTCAAAGGCAATGTTATATTGGCTGCGACGGCAGACGAGGAGCAAGGCGGATTAGCAGGCGCAGATTATCTTCTGCGTAATTATCCTGGAAAAATATTCGCTGATTATGTTCTGAATGAAGGTGGAGGATTAGCTTTTCCCGTTCGAGGCAAAAACGTGTACACCGTGGCGACGGCGGAAAAAGGAATCTTGTGGTTCAAAGTAAAAGCGAAAGGTACGCCTGGTCACGGTTCCACGCCTAATTTAGCGGATAACGCCATAATGCGCATGAACAAGGTTATGGAAAAACTTGGGAGTTATCGTTCAGAAGTCTTGTTTGTTCCTACCGTGAAGCGGTATCTGAATGAGATTGCTAAGGCAGATGTGAGTTTGCAGCAGCACTTTTCGCGTTTGCTTGCAAATCCCAAGTTAAGCGACAAAGTGTTAGATGAATTGGCTGAGGTGGCGAAACCTCTTGCGGAGGAGATTCGACCTAGAATCAGAATGACTATTGCACCTACGATGATTCATGGTGGGGTGAAAGAGAACGTGATTCCTTCAGAGTGCGAAGCCGTGTTTGATTGCAGGATACTTCCAGGACAAAACACCGCAGACGCTTTGCAGCTTATCAGGGAACTGCTTAAGGATGTTGGCTTGGATAGGCTTGCGTTCGAAACCATACAAGCAAATGAGCCTTCGGAGTCGCCAACGGAAACTCCGCTTTACGAGGACATAGCGAATGTTCTTAGGGCGTTCGAGCTTGACTGTGGAGTAACTCCGATGCTTATGACTGGCGGAACAGACTCTCGTTTCTTCAGGAAAATGGGCAGTGTATGCTATGGTTTTCAGCCTATGCGTCCAGAGGCACAGTATGATAAGGTGGTTAAGAGAATGCACGGTGTAGATGAGCGCATTTCTGTTGAAAATCTTGTTTTCGGGACAAGTGTGCTTTACGAAGTGGTTAAGAGATTCATGAGTTAACAGAAGAGCAAGCTTTGAACTGATGTGCTCTCTGCAGTCTATAGCCCCCTTATTTAAAGTATAAATAGGCTGAACTAGTGCGGCGTCAAGGTTTTGGCTGATGTAAAGGTTTTTATATTTAGGGCACTTGCAGAGTTATTTGCAGGTGAAAGAGTTTTGCCCAGTTTTGTAGTGCTTGGAAATTGGACTGAGCAAGGCATACGGAACGTTCAAGATGCGCCTAAGCGAATCAGGGAAACGCACGGCATAGTTGAGAAGGCTGGAGGGAAAATGCAGCTTTTCTACACGTTGGGGAAATTTGATTTTGTGATGATTGTGGAAGTTCCAAATGATGATGCTGTGATGGCGATTCTTCTGTGCCTCGGCAGCATGGGGAATGTGCGCACGACGACGATGAAAGCTTGGACAGAGGCGGAAGGTGCTAAAATCCTGAAAGC
>CAYGYB010000206.1:0-3204 GCA_964354015.1 uncultured Candidatus Bathyarchaeia archaeon | reverse complement strand
TTCCCTAAGTGTTATCTACTTGTTTAGTGGAAAAGTCTTTCGGAAGGATACAGTGCATGGGCGTCACAGTAATCGTCGTTTGCAGTTGTTGCGGTGGTTTGTTGATGGCTGCGGTTGACCAGAAGACAAGAACTTGTCCCTACTGCGGCTCACGAGTGAACGTGCAAAAAGCCGTGCGCGTGGCTTCAGCGGAAAACGCCTTTAAAGCCTCTGAAATGCTGCGGGAAATCAAACGCAAAAAAGGCTTCAACCGATAAAAAAGCAAATCGGCAGCAGTGCGCCAGCTTAATGACTGCGTTTCTTGAAGTAAACCAACAAGCCAGCGCCGACAACAGCTATTGACGTTGCAGAAGCGATTACAACTAATGTTGTTGGTAGCGGTTCTGGCTCTGTTTGAGGCGTTGGCGAAGGTGTTGTTGTGGGTTCTTGGGAGGGTGACGGCGAAGGCGTTGGTGTGGGCTCTTGTGACGGCGAAGGCGTTAAGGAGGGCGTCGGGGAAGGAGTGGGTGCTGGGGTTGGTGTTGGAGTCGGTGAAGACAAACCGAAACAGTAAACCTTCTCAGCCTGTGAGCCTACGTAAACCTTGCCGTCGGCAACAGCTGGAGATGATTGAACTTCGTATCCTGTGGTGTAACTCCAAATATACGCTCCAGTGAGAGCGTTTAGGCAGTAAACCCTGTTATCAGATGAGCCCACATAGACTTTGCCATCAGCAACAGCAGGAGACCCCCAAATATCGCCGCCAGTGTCAAAGGTCCAAACTAATGCTCCAGTGGTGGCGTTTAAACAGTAAATCCAGCTATCTCTTGAGCCTACATAGACGCAATCGCCAGCAACAGCAGGAGAAGAAATTACGAAAAAGTTCGTGGCGTAGCTCCATATGTACGCGCCTGTAGTAGCGTTCAGGCAATACACTTTATGATCGGATGAGCCTATGTAGACCTTACCGTTCGCAACGGCGGGAGAAGAAACATGAAAATCGCCTGTAGTGTAGTTCCACAGGTGCGCTCCTGTCGTAGCGTTCAAGCAGTGAAGTTTGTTATCGTTTGAACCTACGTACACTCTTCCATCAACCACAGCGGGAGAGGATTCAACAACATTGCCTGTTGTATAACTCCATACGTAAGCTCCTTTTGCAGCGCTCAGACAATACACCTTATGATCAGATGAGCCTACATAGACCCTACCGCCCACAACAGCGGGAGAAGAAGACGCTGAGCAGCAGATCTTCCATACTAATGCGCCTGTTTCAGAGTCCAAACAGTAAAGGTAGTTGTCGTATGAACCTACGTAGACTTTGCCATTGGCAACAGCAGGAGAAGACTGCACATACCAGCCGGTTGTGTAGTTCCATAGGGTTTGGTTTGTGCTTGGCGCTGTGGAGGATGAAGAACCCGTATGCATTGGGTCGTGTCCAAACATTGCCCAGTCTTCAGGAGACTGTTCAGTTGAAGGCTCCGGAGAAGGAGATACCCACTCGGGCAATTCGATGCTGAAGTCGTCAATGTCAAAAGGAGACATGAACGGGTAATTATCTTTGCCAAAAGCAAAGTTCACGTGCCCACTGGCGACATCATCCCAGGCATACCCCCATACCGTGTAAGGAACATCGCCTATTCCGTCCCCGTTACTGTCTGTGCCTGTGTAATCGTCCCAGTAATTGCCTTCTTTGCCGTTATCCCAGTAGTTGCCTGCTCCCAAAATTTCCCAGTTGGCACTGACATGTTTGTTATTATTTATCAAGATATTGCGATAGAACGTGTTGTGTTCTGCTACAACAGGATTTCCACCTATCGCTATACCGTAATCATGACTTCCCGTATAATTGGCTATTAAATTGTCATGGAAGACATTATAAGAGCCAGCACCCATCAGGATTCCCCAAAGCCCTGGACCAATTACCCTGTTTCCGCTAACCGTGTTGTTTGAGCAGTTATGTCCATAAGTGCCCACATCAAGAAAGCTTAACGAGTTGTTGCTAATCGTGTTTGAATCCCCATCTTTTAGGTACATTCTCGAAAAAGAGTTACCTTCGATATTGTTGACGGACCCTTTTAAATTGATGTCGCATTGCCCTATATTTTCGGTAATCATATTGAAAGACCCCTCTGTTTCTATGTCTCCAAAATTCCGTGTAATAGTTTGGTAAGAGCCCTTAATCTCTAAAGTGCCTGTTAAAGTGTTGTCAGAAATTAGCGAGTGAGAACCGCTCACGGATAAACCAGTCATTCTCGTGTTGCTTACTTCGGTTCCATTTCCAGAAACAGAGATGCTAATATCGCAATTGCCGATTGTGACATTTGAAATTTTAAAATTGTCGGCGCTAATCTGAAATGCAATATTAGAGGTAAACCAATTGCTGAAACCTGGACCATTTATTATGGTTGTTGCAGCGTCTTCGCCTATGATCGATAATGTTCTGTTTATGAAAAGCGTTTGGTTGTTTGCGTAGATTCCTTTCTTTAGATAAATGGTGTCGCCTTCGGCAGCATTATCTACTGCAGCGCCTATCGTTGCGTAATCGTTTGGAACAATAATTACTTCAGATTCAGCTTGGACAAGAATAAACGCAGTTATGCTTGAAATACTCAAAACGAATAGAAGCAGCAGAGCAATACTACTGCGCATTCTTATCCCCATATTACAGGGTTTTTTGGGTGATTAAAGCGTTTTTATCAAGGTTTCTTGACTAAACAAGCCAGCAGCGCGCTTTTTTAGTCAAATTTTCTTGACTAAACGCCCCGTTTCACGGGTCAAGATTTCTTGACTAACCATCATATTTGGAGCCTAATAGAAACTCTATGCAGAAACCTATAGAGGGGAGGTCCGCACAGGCGTTTTTCACGCTATTTAAATGGGAGGGGCAGCGGTTCTGAGCACAACAGCAAACAACCACGCAATGCCTCAAATACTTATATAGTCTCGCTGGGCACTCAAACATTGAGCGGGTAACCATGACTTCTCAAGAGAAAATTGTTTTAAACCCCATAGGCATCGTCAAAACCGAAGCCGCGAATGCTGAAGTCAAAGAAAAAGACAGAACCTCACAAATAATTGTCAAACGCGAGTTTACTGAAGCATTGGATGGCATAACAGGCTTTTCGCATTTGTTTGTACTGTTCTGGCTTAACGAAATCTCAACCGAAGAGCGAAAAACATTAAAGGTTCACCCACGAGGCAGAAAAGACATGCCGCTGCTGGGAG
>CAYGYB010000205.1:0-3218 GCA_964354015.1 uncultured Candidatus Bathyarchaeia archaeon | reverse complement strand
GTTTCGTTTTCAAGCCAGTTTTTTATTTCGTTCGAGGAGAGTTTAAGTTCAGACAACGCGCTTCACAACGGGAGTATAATTGGTTGTTCGCATTTATCAAGTTTAGCCAAATTTAAACAGAATTAATGTACTCATTACCGAGTAGCTACTCTTAAATAATTACATTAACAACTAACCCTGACCAAAAATGAACACCAAAGCAATTGCAATAACTATCGTCTTTGCTGCACTTACAGTAGCGTTAAATCCAGTTTTCACCGGAATCGGAGTTCCCGCGCCATACGCGCCGTTTCTAATATACCAGATATGGGAGATACCAATAGTCGCAGTCTTCTTACTTATTAGTCCAAAGTCTGGAGTTGCCATATCGATACTAAACACCGCAGTTTTACTGGTTCTTTTTCCGGGTGCCCTCCTTCTAGGACCCTTCTATAACCTTATTGCTGTGCTATCCATGCTGTCCGGCATATACATAACGCATAGAATTCTCACTCACGGAAACTTAAAAACGAAAAATGCCACTTTGCAGTTTGAAACAAAACTGATTACTTTATCCACTGCGATTGGGATAATATTCCGAGTGGGAATCATGTCAGTCGTAAATTACAGCGTGCTCCGTTACCCGCCACCAATCGGTTATTCAATGCCTGAAGCAGCAATAATAGCGTCTCTTCCCTTAATAGGATTGTTTAACGCTACGCTAGCACTCTACACGATTCCTATTGGTCATGTAATAGCCAATGCAATCAGAACCAACCTAAAATTGCACAATTAAATCCAAAATGCAGAAACTAAAAATCAAAATAGAAACCCAAAGATTCCTTTAAAACCTCAGGATTGATTTCTCCAGCTTTAAAGATTTTACCAGTTTTTACGCTGTTTATTATTAAAACAGCCGGTGCAAACAAGTTGTGGTCTATTTTGTAGAAGTCGCGGTCAGCTTCCTTGAAAATCTTCAGGAAAGGCTTGCCATAATCCTTGCTCTTCATAGAAGGCGCTTGCTCAACAATCTTCTGCAATGCCGCTTCGTCTTCGTAGTCAACGGTGCAGTACACTGTGCCACCGTAAAGTATCGCGTCATTCGTCCTCGCCATCGCCACCTCAAAATCCCTGCCAAGAGGCGGAATAGGCGCGTAACCACACGCGTAACGGATCAACTTGGGGCTTAAACCTAACGTGCGAAGTTTATGAATACCCACTTCAACTATTCTGCCCGTGACCTGTGTTAAGCCTGCGATGCTTGCCGTGGGAGCCACGACTACAATCAAGTTTTCAGCTTTGACGCCGCAGGCAGCGGTAACCTTCTCGATAAGCGCATCCGAAGGCAACTTATTGCTTTCCAGAGTCAGCACTGCCCTGTCAGAAGAGTCCTTGTAGCCTATTTCCTCGTAAACGTCTTTAGGCTTTAACGCTAAGGCACGCGCTGGACCTGAGCCTATGGCAATGGAGCCGTCGGGTTCTTTTATGCGCCAGCCTGCAAACTGGGAACCCAACGCTGCTATGGCAGGGTAATCCGTGGATACAGTTATGGAGGGAAACGTTAAGTCACCATACACTTTGAAGCCAACTTGCGCTTTTCCAGCGCCGCCCAAGCAAATTTCAGTCAACATTTTTCCTGCCTGAAAACCACCAGGCACGTTGACACCTGCGTCTACAACCGTGGCGCCTGCGCTGGATTTAGAAGCGTGGACACCGTAGAAAGCCTGCTTGTCCAAGAGTTTTTCTGCAAGTTTCCACGCTAAACGGTTTACACTTAATACTTCGTGCAACGTCTCACATCCTACAGGTACTTTTCGTACATGCTCAAGTGAGGATTAAGTGCTTTTGAAACAAAAAGTTTTCCTGTGCCCTGCTCAGCTAAATCGCCGAGAAACACGTAAAACGGACCCGCCACGGTTTCAGTCTCGTCCACTTTAACTTTTGGTTTCACGCTGTCAATCGTGAATGTGGGCATAACTTCTTCCAGAAAACCTGTAATGATGATTTTGCCGCCAGTCATGCACGCGCCAACACGGGTGCCACAGTCTTTTCCAACGCAAATTGCACCGTCGCCCATGCGGAAACCCAAGAAGGGTCCGGCGCCGCCTTTGATTTTGATTACGCCGCCGTGCATGAAAACTCCTGAGTCGCTGCCTACTTTGCCGTCGACTATTATTGTGCCGCCGCGCATGCCAGTGCTGCTTCCACGGTACGGAGAAGCCAGATAATCGCTTGCGTCGCCGTGAATTTCGATGATGCCGCCTTTCATGTCGCTACCTGTCCATCCATCAGCGTTTCCGTTCACTGTTATCTTGCCGCCAGTCATTTTCTCGCCTAGGTGCATTCCAGCGTTGCCGTTGATCACGATTTCGCCGTTTTTCATGCCTATACCTATCCGCTTAACCTTGCCCACGTCGCCATTGATGGTTATGTTTGGAGTTTCAGCCGAGTTCTCTTCAACCTTGAAGAGGTCACCGAGTTTCTCCAGCCTATTTCCTTCATAAACCGTTAAGGCAGCTATTTCAGCAACGGATTTGCCTTGAAACACGTCGGGATTAACGCAGTCAGCTCCTACTGGAACCTCAAATTTCCTTAGAGGCGTTAGGATTATCATTTTAAACATCTGCCTTTATGGTTATTTGCTGCGGAACTTTTAGATAATGGTCGAACACGGGATAGTTGTCGTACTCCACTGTCCAGTACTCTTTGAATTTTCTTTTCATTTCATCGTCGATTTGTACCTCTTCCGCAGTGTTTACGTCAAGCCATATGGTTCTGCCATCAGCATGCTGCACAACCTCGCCGTCCTTAACCACGACTCTGCCGTCTTTAATGGTGTACGCGGCGTTACGGAACGCTCTCCGCACGCCCTTGTACTTTTTGGCGATGTCAGTTGTTTCAGGATTCACGTTGTATATGGCTATGTCCGCGTCTGCGCCCACGCCTAAATGACCCTTGTTTTTGAGACCCAATGCTTTCGCTTGCCCTGCCCTCGTCACTATTGCAAGTTCATAGAGGCTTAATTCGCGGTTTATTGAGGTTAAAAGACTTTTCTTTTGGGCTTTCTTGTGGCACCTTTTTAACGTTGCCATGCGGGCTTTATTGCTGATTAACCAAGCGACAATTTTTGGGTAAGCAAAGAATGGCCCGCCATTAGGGTGATCAGTGGTCATGAAAATTTTCCAAGGGTCTTCAATCAGGAGCGCAAGTTCCAATGCTATGGACCATTGGGTGGCGTT
>CAYGYB010000204.1:0-3239 GCA_964354015.1 uncultured Candidatus Bathyarchaeia archaeon | reverse complement strand
TTCTGCACGCTGACGCCTGAAAAAGACAAGCCCACCATCGCAAGGTTCATAGCTGAAACAAAAGTGGGGCGTCCGCTGCTGGAGATTTCGCTTACCACAATCGGCAAAGACGAAGTCATTGAGTGCGCGGTGGTTAGGCGCAGCGCTCCGTGCGGTTCCACATGGTACATCGCGCGGAAACTCGCAGGCGTCTCCACCGAGCAGGAAGCTCTTTACGATGCGATTGCTAAGGCGCATCACAGTTACCCGTGCACGGCTACCATGAACACGGATCCAGAGACAAAAGAGCCTATACTGCACATCGGCGGCTTCACGATAAGAGAAGAAGTTGACAAGGCCTTAGAGAAAGCGTGGGCTGAAAAATTAAAGGAAAAAACTGCTGCTTAATTGCTGGAGCAGTAGGGCATTTTCTGCTTTTTAGCAGTGTCCGCCGCAGCCGCAGCCGCCTGAATGACCAGACTTGCCGCCAGCGAATTTCAAGGAGTTCTTGTCGAACGTTGTCTTGCAGGATGCGGCGCAGAAATAGTAGGTTTTGCCCATGTAGTCTGATTTGAACTTGGCGGTTTTCTCGTCTACCGTCATTCCGCAGACAGGATCTTTAGTCATAGATTATTTCACCTCCTCATGCACTGGTGCTTTTTCAGCGTTAAACTTTTCGAATTTGAATTTAGCCAACTTCAGCGTGGCTGAGTTGCTGACCACTGTGAGGGAGCTTATTGCCATTGCTCCAGCCGCAAACATCGGGTTAAGTATCCCAGCAGCTGCGATGGGAATCATGACGGCGTTGTAGATGAAAGCCCAAAACAGGTTCGTGTTGATTTTCCGCATGGTTTTCTTGCTAAGCTCCACGCCGAGCGCCACATCGCGCAAGTCGTCTCTGATTAGCACGATGCCGCCTGTTTCTTTAGCTATGTCGGTGCCGCTTCCGATGGCGATGCCGATGTCTGCCTGAGCCAACGCTGGCGCATCATTTATGCCATCACCAACCATTGCCACAACTTTGTGCCCGCTTTGCAGTTTCTTTATGGCGTCTACTTTCTGCCACGGCAGCACGTTCGCGATGACCTGTTCTATGCCTAATTGCTTCGCGATAGCCCTTGCGGTTCGGTCGTTGTCGCCCGTCAACATTGCAACCTCCAACTGCATGCTCTTTAGTTGCTGGATGGCTTCGGCAGCGTTCTCTTTCGGCGTGTCCATCGCGGCAACTATGCCCGCAGCTTCGCCGTTAACAGCCAGCAGCATGGCGGTTTTTCCTTCACTTTCCAGTTTTGCTAAATCTTCTTCCAACTGTGCAATCTGAACATTTTCTTCCTGCATGAGCTTGCGGTTTCCCAAGAGTATTTTTTTGCCTTCGGCGGTGCAGCGCACTCCGCGTCCCGGCAGGGCTTCGAAAGAATCCGCGTCTGCAAGCTTCACTTTAGCCTTCCGCGCGTGGTTTGTTATTGCCTCTGCCAACGGGTGCTCTGAGCCTTTCTCAGCTATAGCTGCAAAGCGTAGCACGTCTTTTTCCGTGAAGCCATTGTAAGCTTTAATATCGGTTACTGAAGGCTCGCCCTTGGTAAGCGTCCCTGTCTTGTCGAAAACTACGGTGCTGAGTCTTCGGGCTTTTTCCACGTATTCACCACTTCTCAGCAGCACGCCGTATTCGGCGCCTTTGCCTACGCCTGCCAGAATAGCGGTTGGCGTGGCTATGCCTAAAGCGCAGGGGCAGGAAATCAGCAGCACAGCGAGCAAAACGAGGAAAGATTTTGAGAATGCTTCGCCTATAGGCAGGTTGAGGTAGAACGTGGAGTAGTAGAGCCATGCGCTGAATGAGATGGCGGCTACTGTGAAGACGATGGGAACAAACTTTTCGACCACGCGGTCTGCGAACTTTTGCACTGGAGCGCTTGACGCTTGGGCTTCTTCAACTAAGTGCACGATTTGGGCGAGGGCGGTGTCTTCGCCGACTCTTGTGGCGCGTATTCGCAGGAGACCGTTTTTGTTGACGGTGGCGCCGATGACTTCGCTTCCAACGTTTTTTTCAACGGGGATGCTTTCGCCCGTGATGAGTTTTTCGTCAACTGAAGAGTAGCCTGCGGTGACGACGCCGTCGGTGGGGATTTTTTCGCCAGGCTTCACTATTATGGTGTCGCCTACTTGCAGGTCGTCTATTGAAAGTTCCACTTCCTGTCCGTCCCGTAGTACGCGTGCCATTGTGGGTTTGAGTTCAAGCAGTTTTCTTATGGACGCGGCGGATTTGCGGCGTATGATTTCTTCGATGTATTTGCCGAGGAGGACGAAGGCTAAGATGCCTACGGATACTTCTAGGTAAGTTATGCCTTCACTGGTGATGGCGGGTAGGAAAGTGCCGAGTGCGCCGTATATCCAGCCTGCTAAGACGCCTGTAGCCACGAGAACGTCCATGTTTATCTTGCGGTTCTTAAGCGAGTAGTAGGAGCCTTTGAGTATGCTGAAGCCTGCGACCCAGACTATTGGGGTTGAGACTATGAATATGGCTAAGCCGTACACTGAAAGCCCGCCTGCGATTTCAAGGTACATTATTGCTGCGGCGACGCCGAAAAGTGAGAGTACGCGCAGTGCGCCAGCGGCTATTACGCCGATTAGCGTGAGGGCGACTCTGCGTTTCATGGCTTTTAGTTCGCGTTGTGGCTGCTCGTAGACGTCTGCGCATTGTTGGCTGCAGAAGTAGTACCATCGGTCGCCTATTTTGCGTTTGATGGCGGTTTCCGTGTCGACTATCATACCGCATACGGGGTCTCTTACTTTGGGCATAATGTTACCTTCTGTGAGAAGTTGTATGTATAGTTCTTGGGTGGCACTGCATATAAATATATCTGTGAAAGATATATCTTTCCTGACGCCCAAAATCGAAACACGACAACAACACGTTCACTGAAAAGACACCTCAAAGCGAAAAAGATAAACCACACACTAATTGACTTTAAATATTTCACACACACGGAATGACGACATGTGACTGCCACACTCAAGAAACTTTGGAGAAACGAGTACGTCCAAACCGCCGCCGTTATCGGCGTAATTGTTCTAGCAGTCGCTGGATTCTGGTTCGGGTTGCAATTTGCGCTGAACACGCAGTACCCGATATTGGCGGTGGAAAGCGGCAGCATGTGCATCCCCTATGGCATTGCATGTAGCGGCTGGACTTCACTGGACCACCCGTTTGCGCGAACCTTGCACACAGGCGACTTGATAATTATTCAAGGCGTCAACCCAGC
>CAYGYB010000203.1:0-3241 GCA_964354015.1 uncultured Candidatus Bathyarchaeia archaeon | reverse complement strand
CAAGGTAATGGGCGTGGAATCGCAATGCATGATATTGGCTGCTGAAGACGACAAAAGTAATGTTGTGGTGCTGCAGCCAGAAAAGGAAATCGCGGAAGGAAGCCGAATTCGCTGATTCTGAACATGGCGAGCGTTTTCTCTGTTTTGTTTAATCTCGGCTAGTTTTAGGGCGTTCATTACGATTCTTTGATGTTGCCAAGTCCGGGGTGGAGTTGTTTGGTAATGTTCGGAGCCATCATGGAAAAGTAAATTAGAATGCAAAACAAGTTAAACTGTGACCTTTACAGTGAGCGGGTATTTATGGCACCTGATGAAGAAGCATTAATGTGGGTTGAAAAGTACCGCCCGAAGAACTTAAACGAGATAGTGGACCTGCGAGACATCGTGGGCAGTCTGAAGGCTTTTATGAAAAACCCGAAGACGATGCCACACCTACTTCTAGCGGGCATACCTGGAACCGGAAAGACAACGGTCGCACTCTGCATTGCTCGCGAATTGTTTGGTGAGAGCTGGAGAACTTTTACGTTGGAGCTGAACGCGTCTGACGAAAGGGGAATCGACACCGTGCGAGCAAGGATTAAGGATTTCTCACGTTACAGCAGGGCAGCTTTCGGCAATGTACCTTTTGCGCTCATAATTCTTGATGAGAGCGACCAGATGACTGGACCAGCGCAAACGGCACTGAGGAGAATAATGGAAACCAGTTCTCGAACGAGCCGATTTATCCTCATATGCAACTATTCATCTAAGATTATCGAGCCGATTCAGAGCCGATGCGCTATATTTCGCTTCTCGAAACTTGACAAAAAAGCGATGGTAGAGCATCTTGAATCTATCGCTAAAAAAGAAAACGTAACTCTTTCACCTGAAGCCGCTGAAATGATTGTCGATTATTCAGAAGGCGACCTCAGACACGCGATAAATGCATTGCAAACGGCTGCCGTATACCGTGAGGGGGTGGTGGACGAGAAAACGGTTCTTCAAGTGGTTGGGGAAGCTAGCCCAAAGCAGGTTCAGATGATGCTGAACAAAGCGTTGAATGGCGACTTTATTGAAGCAAGAAAAGCAATGTATGAGTTGATTGGCTCTTACGGTTTTTCTGGTTCAGAAATAGTCCGCCAGATGCAGAGAGAAATATTCAAACTTTCATATATATCCCCAGAGGAAAAGGCGAAGCTGGCGGACATAATCGGCGAGTATGATTTTCGCCTCACCCAAGGCGCAAACAGTGACATACAGCTAAGCGCGTTGCTGGCGCAATTCGCAAAGTTTGGGAAGTCAAAAGGGGAAACTAATTGAAAAATGATGTTCTATGGGTTGAAAAGTACCGCCCCAAAAAAATAGATGCCGTAATTGGGAATGAAGAGGCTAAAGCCACCTTTGTTGAATGGCTGAAAAACAAGCGCCGCACGAAGAAGGCGGTGTTGCTTTATGGACCGCCCGGAGTGGGAAAAACGGCGCTGGTCAATGCGGCTGCGAATGAGTTTGGCTTCAGAATCATTGAGATGAACGCCAGCGATACGCGAACAGAAAAGACGATAAACAAAGTTGCCAGACCCGCGACTTCCTTTGTAGGTTTGGATAAGTTTTCAACTGAAAGCAAAGGCAATCTTCTGTTTCTTGACGAGGTGGACGGCGTGGCGGGCAACGAGGACAGAGGCGGCATAGGCGCAATAGTGAAGATAGTTGAAGACTCGCGTGTACCAGTTATAATGGCTGCGAACGACCCTGATCTTGAGAAAATCAGGCCCCTAAAGAAAGTTTGCATGTTGATAAGGTTTCAGCAAGTGCGCATACCGCTGATAATCGTTATGTTGCGAAGGATTTGCCAGATAGAAAACGTTCAAGCGGAGTTTGAAGCTCTTGAAAGAATCGCCCAGAACAGCAAAGGCGACGTGCGGTCAGCCGTAAATGACCTGCAAAGCCTATCGGAAGTTGACAAAGTCCTCACGCTTCAAGACACTATGGTGTTGAGTTCTAGGGACAAGGACATAAGCATGGACGAGGCGCTGCGGGGGTTCTTTTCAGCCAAATCTCTCGCAGAAGCCGCAACCTTGCTGAGTCATTCAGGCGTGGATTATGATGATTTCCTGCTCTCAGTTAGCGATAATCTTCCGCGGCGATACACCAATCCCATAGAGCTTGCTGAAGCTTATGATTTTGTTTCACGGGCAGACATGTTTAGGGGCAGAATCGGAACGGAACATTGGCATCTTTTAAAGTACTTCTTTAATTCTATGGCTGAAGCAGCGGCGGTCTCGCCTGAATCGTACAAGCCTTTCGAATTCATCTCGCCGCCCATCAGGATAATCACTTTGTTTTGGACGAAAGGCAAAAGGACAATGTTGGAAAATATTTGCGCCAAAATTGGATTGAAATGTCATGTTTCTCGGGCAACTGCGAAAAACGATTTTGTTCCTTTCGTGAAGGTCATTTTGGAGAAGCGCAAGTCAAGTTCCATAGTTTCTTGGTTTAAACTTGAGCCCGACGAGGTTGATTACCTAGTTAAGATGAGCAAGTTCTAGTTGTTGGTGATTAGAAGTGGTGGTTCTTGACAAGAAGTCTTTCAAACTTCCGCGTGTGGAAAAAAACAAATTCATTCTTCTGCTGAGGCTTGGTTTGGAGTACAATCGAGAGCAAGGTGTCTTCTCCATAGGCAGCTTTAACAATGTTGAAAAGCTTGTTGATGTAATCTCGGGCATTCTGAATGGCGAAAGGGTGCTGTTTCTGCAAAGTTGCATCATCTGCGGCAGTGATTTTCCCTGTTAGGATTGCAAGTACTTTGATTTGTGTGCCACGAAAAATCTTCCTTTCCATTGTGTATGTCCGCAATGCTTGAAGGAGGGAAAAGCACTCAGCGAATAAGTCTTAAAACAGGGCACGTTTGAATCTTATCTAGTGGAGTTGGCACTATATCCCACCTGTTCAAGCATTCAGTTGGGCATGTTAAGTTTTTAGAATTGTTTTCTGTGTTACGTATAGGCTTTGACACATGTTTCATTTATTTCGCATATCTTATGTTTCATCGCATATAGATGATGTTCAATAGGATTATATAGAAATACATTTGTATTGATTTTCCACGTTTCAAATGCATTAATCTGAATGTTTGTAATAAAAGGAGGCAAAAAAATGAGCGAACGTGTACAAAAAAACAGTTCATACTTAAATGGAAAATCAACAGTTGGGACAACAACACGTGTTAAAGACACAAGCACCGTAAGCGGAATGTGCCCCATAT
>CAYGYB010000202.1:0-3245 GCA_964354015.1 uncultured Candidatus Bathyarchaeia archaeon | reverse complement strand
CTGTTCATGTCATTCTACGCCACGTTGCCAATAAAGAAAACGAACAATATTTAAGAGTAACGCGAATTCCCCCGTAAACTGGCAAGAGAGTAGTTTTTCAACATGCGTGTTTCGCTTCAGGGTTGCTTCTTTCTTGCAACTTTCCTGTACGCTTGCTTAATATGAAGTAAAACGTGCGCAAGAAAGACACGTTCCTGCGCGTACATCCTTTTCAAAATGTTTTCTCTGGAAAGCAAACGACTCTTAAGTTCTGCTATTTCCTTTTTCGGAGAATACTTAACATAAATCGGCACTCCAGCCAGAAGCAACACTATGCCTATAGCAAGCTGAACTAGAGTACATTGCGAGATGAGGAAAGCTGAGAATAATATCCCCAAAGCGGGAATAAGCAAATTTTTCGTGTGCAACTTTGAACCTATGCCTTTCCTGCGAAACGCGAAGACTGCCCCGCTGGTCGCTAAGTAAGCAATAGCCATGAAGAAAACCGAGACAGCGATGAGTAAACTCAAGTTGCCAACTACAGAGGCTAAAAACGCCGTCACACTCTGAATTACAATCGACAAGTAAGGCGTCTTAAACTTCGAATGTACACGAGCGAAGAGTTTTGGAAACAAGCCGTCAGCAGCCAGCGCGTAGCCAAGCCTCGATGTGCCAATCATTCCTGACTCGTCAGAACCAGCAACGGAGATTAAAGCTCCGACGCCCACGAGGGCGCCTCCGATCAGCGCTAGTGTTGCGTTTGCACTTAGCATGGAGTTTGTCGCTGTTGCCAGCGGTGCAGTGTCATTGGCAAGCAGACTCCAGTTACGAACTCCGAAAAGCACAACATTGGTTGTCAAGTAGAAAATGGTTACGATTGAAATTCCAAGAACTATGGCTTTCGGGATTGTTTTGCGTGGTTCTACAATTTCTTCAGCGGGAATCGTGGAGATTTCAAAGCCCGCATAAGCCCAGAAAATCAGGATTAAAGCTGACCCGAAATTTGCGAAGCCGAACGGCGAGAGGGGCGAGAAATTGGCTGCGGTTAACGCGGGATTTAAAATCATCCAGCTTATTCCTGCCAGAGAGAAGAAAATCAGCGGCGCCAGCTTCGCCAACGTTAGCAAGTCATTGATTTTTCCAGCTGCCTTAACGCCGATAATGTTTGTCGCCGCAAGGAACGCAACAAAAAACGCTTTGATGAGCACTTGCCATGTGAAGTCAAGATTGGGCAAGAAGAACATGAGGTACTGCGTGAAAGCTAAGGGAAAAACTGCCAGAGATATCCATTCAGCAAACCAAAGAGACCAACCAACAACGAAGCCCGCAAACGATCCCCATGCTTCTTTCGCGTAAGCGTATGGTCCGCCAACTTTAGGAAGCAACGATGCACATTGAGCGAAACACAAAGCGATTATTATGGCTATTATTCCAGCTACAACCCAAGCTACAAGCGAAAATGGACCGAGGTATCCTGCTCCGAAGGAAGAAGCTACGTAAATGTCAGCGCCTATTATGGCGCCAACCACGAGGTTGGTTACGTCGAAGAGTGTGAGTTTCCTCTGGAGTGCGGGTTTAGACATGTTGTCGCTTTTCCTGAAGAGATTAAATAGCGTATCTCTGTTTGTTCTGACTTAAATTTTTCCAAAAGTGTGCTCGTTACTTTCTTTCGATTAGTTCAATTAGTGTTCCGTCGGGGTCTTCTACGAAGGCAATCAGTGAGCCAGAGGGGCTAAGTTTGAAGGGTTCGTCAGTTATGGTGACGTTTTCCTTCCGCATCGCGGCAATTGTCTTTGCCATGTCTTTGACTTCAAATGCTATGTGGTCGAACAGGCGGTCTTCGTAGTCGGGTTGGCTGAACTTCTTCTGGTTACGGTAGAATGTCAGTTCAAGCGTGGCGCCTTTTGCCTCTGGGTCTCTGAGGAACGCGATTTCAGCGTTGTTCTGCGGTATCTCTCGCCGATTCACAAGCTTAAGCCCTAGTAGCTTCGTGTAAAAGTTTATTGATTGTTCCATGTTGCTTGTGCGGATGCTGGTGTGAACAAACATTGTTTTCTTCACCCATTAATACAGTGTTTATGATGTTGCGTTGGTATAAGGGAGTTGCGATTGCTGCAGATAACGTGCTCGTTTATAATGTGGTTGTTTGCTTTTTTGCTGTTTTTGACAAGGCAAAGACGACGCCGGACACTATTAAGATGAGGCTCAGAGAAACAAACAGCCCCACATATCGCAAGTTGACTGCAAGAATTACGCCGCTTATTATTGGTCCAAGCGTTTGCCCAGTGTCCATCATGGTGCTGAGAAAACCCATAGACGCGCCGATTAAACTGGGTTGGACTATTTCGCTAATCAGCGGCGACGTCGAGGAAATTACCGTTGCGAAACCGATGCCGTACCCTACGGAGAGAAGCAGCAATATTGGAAACTGCGTACTGAACGGAACAGCCAACAATATTAGGCAACTAACAAGTGAACCTGCGATTATGGGGATGCGTCTGCTAGTTTTGTCCGAAACCCTTCCCATAAACGGTCTCGCTATGATAAGCGCCACTATTTGGCTACCCATAATTACGCCGATGGAAAACGCGTCCAGCCTCACAACGTCAGTCAAATAACCTACCAGAAAGAACTCTACTGCACCAAACACGTAGTATTGGCTTGCTTGAATAAAACTAACCAACAGAACACCATGGTCCTTGGCAAGCCTTAACCACCCGTGGAACACTTGGCGCGTGGCATTCTTGGCGGCAACAGGTTCAGCATGAGCACTTTTTCTTTCAGCCATAAACAGCAACGCTATGGCGAAGGCTGTAACGCCTGCTACGCCTACGGCTAAGTAGAGCGTGTAGAAGCTGTAGTCTGTTAGGAACAGAATGTAACCGCCTAAAAATGGAGCAGCAGCTCTGCCAACTGCCGTGGCTGAGGATAAAAGCGAGATGCGTTCCCCTCGTTTTGCAGGAAACTGTTCCGCGATGGTTGCTTCAGTGACTGGGACGAAAATCGCAGTTGCGAAGCCATGGTAAAAACGGACGAGCAGCAGTTGCCACCAAGCAGTAATGAATAGATAAAGGAAAGGTGCAGATGCAAAGACGAAAGTGGAAAACAACAATACTTTCCGTCTGCCAAAAACGTCTGAAAGCGACGCGGCAGGTAAACTGACAAGGATGCCGGGAATGGTTGAAGCGGAAGCAACGAAGCCGACGAGAGCGTCAGGCGTGCCAAGACTTGCTGCAAAGGGTTTCAAAACAGGATTCTTAGACATC
>CAYGYB010000201.1:0-3249 GCA_964354015.1 uncultured Candidatus Bathyarchaeia archaeon | reverse complement strand
GTGCCGAGGGCAGGGTTTGGACTGAAGGCAATTGGTGATATCTTCCGCATTTTCTCCTTTTTTCTATTTGCTGTGGCTGTTTAGGCGTTTCTCTACCCTTCAGCGTATGGCTTCTCTCGCTGGCTATCTCCGCTATCTCGCTGACAGAAAGCTGTTTGACATTAAAAAAATAGTTCAGAAATATGAAGAGTGGGTTCTTGAAGATAGATACATGGTTTTGGCTCACGAACGGGAAGACTTACAAAAAGAACAGATTAACGCTTGTTACGCTGAATGGGAACAGTACAAACAATACGATTAGGAACTTCTTGACAGGTAGGAATGCTGAATGTTCGGTAGGTTATTGGATTAAATTTTAATCTTTCTCTTGGAGACAGACAAAAGGTCAGAATAAATAAGTGGTCGCTTGATTATCCGAATATGTTTGTAAAAAGTTGCTCATCGACGACCTTTTTTGGACTTGTTAAGCAAAGCCTTAGCGTATATCACAGACCGCTCCATAAGGTGCTCCATAAGGGATTGCTGCTTTGGCTGCTTTACGGTCCCATGTCGATAAGCAACTTCTAGCGCTGCGATGTAAGCTCTTTTAGCCATTTCATTCTCATTAAGTGCTTTTTGGTTTTCTGGTTGATAAATGAATACTCCAAAGCCTGATGGATGGCAGTCTTTAGAAATATCTATTTTTGGATAAGGTAATTCCGCCCAAAATTTAGTCATGTCATTCATCAAAATATCATCCAGAATCACAATAGCGCCAGGCTTGCAGAGATTCTTATATATTTTCCATTCATTTGTTATTTGGCAATACTCATGCGAAGTATCGATGAAAAGAAAGTCCAAATTAACTGGCAAAAATTCGTCGTAAATACTCAGGTTTAGGTCATTTCCAAATATGAATTTCATTCTTGAATCTGAAAGGACTTTTTCAGGTACAAAAGTTAAGTCGCGTATTGCATCAACGCTGTAGAAAGCCTCAGTTTTATCCGTAAGTTCTGAGTAAATCATAATAGTGCTAGCGCCATGGTAATTGCCTAACTCAAGAACCCGTTTAGGTTTTAGCACTCGAGTAGCTAACGCGAGCCAAGTATAATAATCGCCACTTTCTATATACGCTCGATATTCGCTATTTACTTTTTCCATTAAAGGGTACGGCGGTCTGTAATCTTCTTTTAGTCTCAATAGAGAACTATGAAAACTGCCTAAATCTTCGACATTACAGAGTTCCAATATTCCCGATCTCCATTCGTCGCATACATATACCTTCAGCCATTATAAAGCATACACACGCAAAATTACATGAACATAACTTTTTGCAAAGTGAAAAATACGAGTTTTGCAGGTTAATGAATAGAACGAGGGTTTGAATTCGTATGCACTCCCGGAAGAGACTGTAAACTGCCGCGTGCTTATCCAAAACGATGGATTGGTGCCGAGGGCAGGGTTTGAACCGGCGACGACTCGGTCTTCAGCTTCGCCCTCAGTTACGAAAAGTAACTGGGTCGAGCGCTCTCCCAGGCTGAGCTACCTCGGCACTTATTGGACAACCTCGGATAGTTTTTGAGAGCGCAATAAAGTCAATGCTGCTCATGTTTATTTACGTTTTCGTAGGAAAACCAAATTGTCTTTTTGGCACACGCATTCAAAGCCGACTTCCAAGAGTCTACACACTTCTCGCTTCTAAGCCCTGTACCTCAGAGTGCGCAAACTCGGATTAACTCTTAAATAGTCGCTCGGTTAATAAGCACCTATGGTGTAGAAGTGAACACCAGAGCGATTGCTTTAACAATCGTTTTCGCTGCCCTCTCAATAGCGTTAACTCCTATTGCGATTCCCGCAGTGTACATGATAGGGTTCTTTTATCGATTCTGGGAAATACCCATCGTTGCCGCCTTCTTGCTGCTCAGTCCAAAAATTAAGGTGGGGCGGGAGAAATCGCCATTTAGAATGAGGCTGAGCTACCTTGGCACGCAATGGTGGGAGTTACAAAATCAGAAGTGAGTAGGTGTCTTAAAGTTTTCTGAATGAGAGTTTAGAGCGTGTTGGGCGTTTGCTTGAAACTGCTCTTGTTTGTGTTCGGAATCTGAGTGTTGCATAGTTAAAGAAAGGAAACATTGCTTAATAACGAAGGCTGGCTTGTTGTGGAATTTAGGAGGAGTTAGTATGGGAAAGAAGGCTGTTATCACTGTGGAATTGGTTGACGCGAGCGTCACAAGTTCGAACAGTGCAATTGCGGAAGAAATGCTTCAATGGTTCAAGGACCAAGCGTTGCCCGCGCCATGGGTTAAAGAAGTAAAAACGATTGTAGTGCAGAGCGTTTAAACGCCTAACAGTGCCACGTGGTTTGTTAGGAAATATCCTATTAACGCGCTGGTTAAGAAGCACAAGAACATTAGGAGCCGCTCGTGCTTGTGTTCTTTTTCAAACTCGTCCTTTTTAGACCTATGCAACATCATGCACCTTTCTAATTCTTGTTTTGGGTTCTGCGGAGGGAAAGGTTTTATGAAGGGGCAATCAATATTTGGAATCCAGAATGCACCGCAGGGCCGGTAGTCTAGCTGGCTAGGACGTCGCCCTCACGCGGCGAAGATCACCGGTTCAAATCCGGTCCGGCCCACTTCACTTTTGATGGATTAGGAGTGGGGTCTGTCCGTTGTTCAGTTCTTCATCTTTCCCTTATCAGACTGGGACGGCGACATCATCCCCCGATGATTTAACACCGTTCCCCACTATTTTAAGTGTAATGCTTTGGATGAAAAAGGAAGCCTACGAAGAATCGATTCTTTCCCACGCTAAAACTTGTTGAGACTTAAAAGGAGGTTTTTGCCATTCTCCTACATTCGCCAGCTTTCTCATACATTTCAAGCTCATCATACATTCTAGCCGCCTCCTCGTAACGCCCAGAAGTTTCAAGCTTTCTCACTTTTTCCAGCCTCCACCTGCGATTAGCCTCAATGTATCTTTGCGTTTCCAGTTTGTTTTGAGCATCCATCTGAGCCCTTTGAAGCGCGTCTGCTATCTTCCTGTTTCGTTCCTCTGTCTTTTGTTCTTCAAGCTTACGTCGGCGAGCACCAGTGTCGACAGCGACAAACAAAAATGCCAGGCATGCAGCCACGGTACAATAAATTGCAGTAAGAAACAGCGCAATCGAATGTTTTCCATAAAAAGGTATCCACACAATAACCATCCATACAATAGCGCCCGCGAACAGCAGAATATAGCGCTTGTTCTTCATTCGCTCTGAACCCCAAC
>CAYGYB010000200.1:0-3273 GCA_964354015.1 uncultured Candidatus Bathyarchaeia archaeon | reverse complement strand
CACGGAATGCACTCTCGCAGCCGAAACTTCACGCCCAGATTTTTTGCGGTTTCGCGGACTTTTTGCAGGTCAATTTCTGGTGTCGTCACTGCTGTAACTTCGGTTTCCAGCTCTTCTTTTGCGCTGCGTACGAATTCCAAAGCAGCAGCGTAGGCACCAGCAAACTCGGGCTTGCAGACTTCGTTGTAGGTTTCTTCGTCGCCAGCGTTTAAGCTGACGCTGACTTTGTTCACGCCAGCAACTTTCAACTCTTTTGCCACGTTTCTGCCGTGGTTAAGCACGCAACCATGCCCATTCGTGTTCACTCGGATAACGACGGGTTTGCCGTAATGCTGCCTTATCCATCGTGCAACCTCTACTAGGCAATCTAGCCTTGCTGTTGGTTCTCCGAAGCCGCAGAAAACAATTTCCTTCCAGTTCCCAGCGTACAATGCTTTTTCAAGCTCAGAGAGTATCGTGGCAACTGTTGGTTCTTCGCTTAGTTTGAGGTTGAAGTCTGCTACGCCTTTCTTGAAGTTCCTGATGCAGAAGATGCAGCGGTTTGAACACTTGTTGGTTATGTTCAGGTAAAGCTTATCTCCAAGCCAATACACCGTTCTCGGTTTCTCTTCACGAACCATGCTCTTCCAAGCCTTGAAAACACAATAAGAGATTAATTGTATTAAACGTTGTTTGGCAACATGGCGATTAACGGTGTAAATCTGTTTTTTCGTAACGGCAAAGAATGGAAACAGCGAATAGTTTTTGTCTGTCTTGGCGCAATGTGTTTTCAGTGAAGTTCAATGTCAGTGATCTCGCGTTTTGATCCTTGGCGTTCCAGCCTGTGCACGTGCCCGCCAAAACTAACTTTTAACCCTTACACGGGATGCGACCACGCATGCGTTTACTGTTACGCTTCAAGCTACATCCCCCGTTTCGCAGATTGCCGACCGAAAAAAGGCTTGCCGCAAAGCTTGCAGCGTGAAGCCGCAAAGTTGAAAGGTGAAACAGTGTCAATGGCTAATTCTTCTGACCCTTATCCGCGTTTGGAGGCTAAAGCAGGCTTAACGCGGAAATGCCTCGCAATTCTCGCACAGAGCAATTGCCGAATTCAGGTAATCACCAAATCCAGCTTGGTCACGCGCGACGCAGACTTGCTGGGCAAGGTTCCGTCCACTGTTGCAGTGACAATCACCACAGACGATGACGCTAAAGCGAAATTAATTGAGCCGCATGCACCATCAGCAACGGAACGTTTGAAAACCGTTGAAACGCTCATCCGCAAGGGCATTCCAGTGTCCGTGCGCGTGGACCCAGTAATTCCATTTGTAAATGATAACCCCAAAAGCTTGATCGCTGCTTTGGCAAGCATGGGTGTTAAGCACGTGACAAGTTCAACTTACAAGATTAAACGTGATAATTGGCAACGCTTTGCAGCGGCTATGCCTGAAACCGCGGAAAAACTGAAAACGCTGTATTTTAGCGAGGGCGAAAAAGCAGGTGGTTGCGTGCTTTTGCCTAAAGCGTTTAGGCTTAAGTTAATGAGCGCGGTGCGCAGTTTAGCTGTGGAAAACGGCATGAAGTTTGGGGTTTGCAGGGAAAACCTGAGCCAGTTAAACACGGCACCATGCGATGGCTCATGGTTAATGCCTAACAGAGCGAGAGGAGCTTGAGTCGTATGCGAACGCGTGTTGTGATGCTGGTGGATTTGGACTATTTTTTTGCCCAATGTGAAGAGCTGAGGAATCCTGCTTTGAAAGGTAAGCCTGTTGTCGTTGGCATGTATTCTGGTCGCACGGAAGACAGCGGTGCAGTCAGCACCGCTAATTACGTGGCTCGAAAATATGGGGTTAAGTCTGGGGTTCCGTTGTTTTTGGCGAAAAAGCGGTTGGAGGGCACGGAAGCGGTTTTTCTGCCTGTGGATTACGCGTTTTATGAGCAAGTTTCCGACAAAATCATGCAGGCGCTCAGGGATTACGCTGACGTGTTTGAGCAGGTTGGCATAGATGAAGCTTACTTGGATGTTACGCAAAGGGTTCAGGGAAGCTTCGAAGCGGCAGAAGAGTTAGCGCAGAAAATGAAAAATGCCGCGAAGAAGCAGCACAGCCTTACTTTTACTGTGGGTATAGGGCCAAACAAACTTGTCGCCAAAATAGCCTGTGATAATCAGAAGCCTGATGGGCTTACGGTAGTTAAGCCTGATGAAGTAGCGTTTTTCTTGTCGCCGTTGCCTGTTGACCGCTTAATAGGTGTTGGGCGTAAAACGGCTGCGAAAATGGAAGCCTTGAGCATCAGGACGATTGGTGATTTGGCAAGGTTTAATGTGCAGAGGCTGGTGGAGGCTTTCGGGAAAACTTTAGGTGTTTACTTTCACAATGCGGCTGGCGGCGTTGACGATGAGCCTGTGCAGGAAGCTGGCGAAGCAGAATCCATAAGCAGAATCGCCACTTTAAAAGAAAACACGCGTGACTTGGCGGTTATTTTAGAAAAGACCAGTCAACTCACTGAAGACATTCAGAAAGAGTTTGCTGAGAAAAAACTCAGCTTCAAGCAGGTTGGCATAATTGCCATTATGACTGACCTAAGCGTTCACAGTCGGTCACAAACACTGGAAAAACCCACAAGCGACATGGAAGCCATCAGAAAAACTGTAAGGGAGCTTTTCGAAAAATTCCTCAACGAATCTGAACTTGAAATCCGCAGAGTCGGCGTAAAAATTTCACGTTTCACCAAAGAAGAAACTAAACAGAAACAACTGTCAAGCTTTTTTCAGAGCACCGAACCAAACGCAAGAGCTAGTTGACACGAAAAGGCAGTGCTAGTGCTCGGAAAAAACTATAGCCCCCTTATTTAAACTATAAATAGGCACTGTGAAATAGGTAATGCGATTAAATACATGGATCAAATTTTCTTCCTGCAAGTTCTTCTAATAATCATAAATGGTATCTCTCTAATAATCTTTGGAATAGACAAGTTGAAAAGTAAAACAGGCGGTCGGAGGATTCCTGAATCTAAGCTTTTGTTAATTGCCTTTTTTGGGCCATTTGGAGCCCTCACGGGTATGCTGCTCTTTAAGCATAAAACTCGGAAAACCAAGTTCCTGCTAGTTCCAATCTTTCTATTCATCCAAATGCTTCTATTAGTGTATTTTTTGTTTCCCAATTTCGCGAACTAAGCCTTAACATCTTAAAGCTCAACTAGAAGCATTTTTCACATTCGGGGGCGCGAAAGCAGGATGCTTCTTTCATGAAAGAAAGTGAGTGCGGTTGCCGGGATTTGAACCCGGGTCGTCAA
>CAYGYB010000199.1:0-3279 GCA_964354015.1 uncultured Candidatus Bathyarchaeia archaeon | reverse complement strand
GAAATAGCAATTGATCCTTTTTGGTGGTGGACAAACAGTTAGATAAGGCTAATGAAGACCTTAGACGCGCACAGGAACAGCTGTTGAAGACAGAAAGATTAGCTGCAATCGGAGACTTAGCAGGCATGATTGGGCATGACCTGCGAAATCCCCTGCAAGGCATCGCTGGCGCAGCATACTACTTGAAGACACGAAAAAACGGGTTGCTGGAAGATAAAGAACGCGAAATGTTAAACACTATTGAAAAATGCGTTGCGTACTCAAACAAGATAGTGAATGACCTCGTTGAATACTCCAAAGAAATAAACTTGGACATCGTAGAGACGAATCCGCAATCGCTGATGGAGGACACTTTGCGTCAAGTTGACGTTCCTGTTTCCGTCGAAATAGCAAACCAGACTCAAATTCAGCCAACACTGGTGATTGACAAAGATAAAATCGAGAGAGTGTTCAAAAACTTAATCAAGAACGCATTTGACGCCATGCCCGACGGCGGAAAATTGACGATAAAAAGCGAACGCGCAGAGGACATGGTTGCTTTCAGTTTCGAAGACACTGGCACTGGAATGTCTCAAGAAACGTTGGGCAAAATTTGGACGCCGCTTTTCACCACTAAAGCCAAAGGCATGGGCTTCGGTTTGGCTATATGTAAGCGCCTAATAGAAGCACATGAAGGAAAAATCACAGTTGAAAGTACCATAGGTAAGGGGTCACTGTTTACGGTGATGTTTCCTCTAAAGGCGAAACCTACAGAAAATGGGCAAAATCGTTATTTGAGCACAGCCGACCTCGCCGCGAAAATGGACGCCATGTTTGCACAAGCGAGAAGAAACTCGAAAACGGCAAATCCAGCCAAAAATGCTCCCTTCAAAAAATAAGTGCCTTCTAAACGACTAGAAACAAGATTATGCAAATTCTTGGATGCACGATGAAACATACCAGCATAAACCTGTCAAATTGTTTTAATAATAGCGTTTTCACCTATTAACGCACTCTGCAGTAGAGGCAAAAAGCTGCAATGTTGATACAGGAAGTCATACTGGAAAACTTCATGAGTTACGAGTACGCTAGGGTACCGTTTAAACACGGCGTAAACGTGATTTGCGGACCTAACGGCGCTGGAAAATCCTCTCTGCTTTTAGCGGTTTCCGTTGGGTTAGGGCAATCGTACACGGAACGCTCCAGAAAACTAAGCGACTTGATACGATGGGGCAAGGACCAAGCTCGCGTAACGCTTGTCTTGGACAACAGCAAACGCGGCGACAAACGCCCAGTTTCAAAATACAGCAAAGACCAGCTTTTCCTGACGCGCGTTCTGCGCAGAGACGGTAAATACTGGTTTGAACTGGAAAACCGCGCCGCCACAAAGCAGGATGTTGAACGGTTATTGGGCAAGTTCGGTGTTGACCCTGATAACATGCTCATAATCATGCATCAGAGCATGGTGGAACAGTTCACGGTGCTCTCTAACGTGGAGAAACTGCGCATGGTTGAAGCAGCCGTGGGTTTGGGGCCGTTCCGCGAAAACGTGCTGCAAGCCCAGCATAAACTAACGCGTATTCTCAGTCAAGAAGAATCTGTAAGCAAGCTTTTGGAGTCAGCTGAGCAGACGCTGAGCTACTGGCGAGAGCAGTATGAGAAGTACCAGGAGAAAAAGCAACTGCAAACTAAAAGGCGATTCCTAGAACGCGAACTTGCGTGGGCAGAAGTTGAACGCCGCGAAAGCATCGTTAAAGAATTGGAGGCGAACAGGCAGAGGGAACAGGAAAGCCTGAACCGCATCGAAGAAGAAGCACAAGCGGCAACGGAGCAACTGCAAGCCCAGCAGAAACAGCAAGAAGAACTGAAAGGCGAAGCCAAAACGGTTTTCGGTGAACGCTTAATTCTTGAACGCGGAATCGCCGAAAACGAGTCCACAACAGCTCTGTGCCAGCAACTGCTCACGGAAGCAGCACTTTTGGAGCCTGCAATTCAGAACAGCACGGACGCAAACCAGTTTAAGCTGCTCAGAAGCGAGAACCTGCGAGAACTGCTGGAAAATTCTCGCCAGCACCTTTCAAAGCTAAATGAACAAGTGAAGCTTAACCAAGCTAAACTGCAAAGCGTAGAAGAGGCAGCTGAGAAAGTTGCCAGCCACATTTTAGACCAGCGAATTCACTTGGCTTTGCTGCAGTACCGCAGAGAAAATGCATTGGCGGACTTGGAGCGCATAGACGCTTCGCTTAAAGACGCTAAAGCCAATTTAAGCACTGCAACTGCTAAAGCGGAGCAGTCAGGCGCCAGAATTGCCGTGTTGAAAAGCGCCATGGATGTTCTTGACGAAATCCGAGTTACTGACGGGCATTTAGCTGCGCTTCAGGGCGTTTCAGAGGACATAGAGCGCATGTACGAGTCTTACTCTAAACTCTATTTGGAACTGAAGGAGAAGGCGCAGCTGGTGGCTGAAAACCGCGAGAAAGCCCTTCAAGAAGTGAAGGTGCGCATGGAAGCGTGGCGCACCGTCATGCAAAGCCTCATTGACCGCGTGAACTTGGAGTACCAGAAGATTATGGGCCAAACTTTAGCATCGGGCGAAGTGCGCTTGGCTAACGGGCATGACGTTGAAACCGCTGGCTTAGAAATCCTCGTCGGTTTCAAAGGCGGCAAGCCCGTGACGTTGGATGCTTACACTCAGAGCGGCGGCGAAAGAACCACGGCAACCATGAGTTTCCTTCTGGCTCTGCAACAACATGTGCGTTCGCCTTTCCGCGCTGTAGACGAGTATGATATTCACATGGACCCGAAGAACCGCGAAATGATTGCGCACATGATAGTTTCAACAATAACGGACGCTTCGGCGCAGTACATCGTGATTACGCCGAGCCAAGTTACTTTTGCTGAGGAGAACGCGAACATAATCACGGTGCAGAGCGTTGAGGGAAAATCCGTAGTTAGAGAGGTCGCATAACGATGCTATCCCAGAAAGAGCAGAAGAAGCTTGGCAGAGAAAAACTGCAGCGCATCATAGAAATGTGCACGGCGATTGAAGGGCACACGGTGGACCCTTTTACGCTGGATGTTGATGACATAATCAAAATGGTGAAAGAGTATTTTCCAAACTGGGAGAAGCCTGAAGATTTTAACTTGGACTCAGAAGCGATACACCACTTAGCGTCGGTTATTAAGCTTCAAAGCGAGTGGGTTAAGCACCGCAGCACTTCGTTGTACACTGACCCGTTTCTGCTGGAAGAAAAAATCACGCAGGCAACCAAAGAAGAAATGATAAGCGTATTTCTTAAA
>CAYGYB010000198.1:0-3309 GCA_964354015.1 uncultured Candidatus Bathyarchaeia archaeon | reverse complement strand
CGCGTTTGCTTGACGTATCTTGAACGCCTTGTCTGCGGCAACACCGTACCACCAATCGCCTTTCCGTTCCCACCTAAAAACTTGCCCGCAGCAAAGCGTAACGTCCAAATTAAACGGAACCGCATCAAGCTTCACAGCTCAGTTTTCCTCCAAGAACCGTTCAGGTTTAGGAACTTCCGATGGCAGTCCTTTCCTTTTCCGCGTTTCCGCGATGACTTCCGCTGCCAATTTCTCAGGCACTTTTCTCCAGCAGTCCAGCACGGATTGCCAAAAAGCACGACCCGAAGTTGCCGACCGCAGTTCCGCGGATAAACCGAAAGTTTCCGAGACTGGAACGTAACCCGTAATCATCGCCAAAGCGCCTTTCTGCTCGAAACCTGAAAGTTTTCCGCGCCTGCTGCTCAAAATTCTCGAGCATTCTCCAGCTAATTCCGTGGGAACCGAAACCACTGTCTTATAAACGGGTTCAAGTAGCACAGGCTTAGCAGTTAAAACGGCGCCGAAAACGGCTTTGCCCACGCCGTGCATGATTTCCACAGGACTACGGCATTCTGCGTTCCCGCTGAGCTGAATCTCCATCAAATCAACTTTCACGTGTCTTAATGGCTCTCCGCATAATGGACCAGCTTTGCAAGCATACTCAAAACCTGAAGCGACAGAAGCAGCTATTTCCCGCGTTTGATTAGAGTTTCCTGTACAATCCACTATGACGTTTTTATGCTGCTCGTCAACCGCAAGCACGTTCCCCATGATTCGCGCTTGTGCATCTTGCTCGATTAGCTTGATGAATGGTTCTTTTAAGGGCGCTACTTGCGCCGCAAACCTGTTCTGTTTATTAGGGCTTTTAGCCACGGCAACTATGCCTTTTTTGGTGACGCTTTCGCTGTAAACAACTCTCGGCGAAGAAGCTGCAATTGCCATTCCGCCTGCACGCTCGCTTAGAAGCTTCACGGCGATTTCAAGATGCAGTTCGCCCATTCCGCTTAGCAAGTATTCGCCTGTTTCCCTGTTAACTTCAACAGCAATATTCGGGTCTTCCACTGGAAGCTTCTCCAACGCTTCAAGCAGAATGGGCAAGTCCTTAGGGTTCTTAGGCTCAACCGCCACTGTTAAAACTGGCTCTGAAACGTACCTTACGCGTTCAAAAGGCACAACGCCTTCTTTATGTGCTGCGTCAACTATGGTTTCGCCTGCTTTCGCCAGCGCCACTCCACTTAAAGCCGCCACGTTGCCAGCCCCCACATGGTTCACAGGCTCCCTGAAAGCGCCCATGAAAATAGAAACCTGCTGCACCTCGCTTTCCGCACAAGCGTTGACAAGATAGACTTTATCGCCAGTTTTCAAAGTGCCCGAGAACAAGCGCCCAGTCGCGAGTAAGCCTGCGTGCGAATCGACCTGCACGTTTGTTACGCACATGACCGCTGCGCCATTGTCATCGCAGTTTATCATGGCTTGCCCTACTTCTGAGGCTACGTTGCCTTTCCAGATTTTTTCCACACGGTACTTTTGAGCTTCCAACGGGTTTGGAACGTGCTTAACAGCCATGTCCAATATTGCGTTGTGAAGCGGGATAGTTTTCTGCAGTTTTTCATATTCCGAGTTCTTGTATGCTGCTACGACATCGCTGAATCTCAGGTTCTTCAGTTTAGCCGTGTCCAGCGTGAATCCCCACCTGTGCAGCGCTGACCCAAACGCCACGTTGTCTTTTGCAGCGTCCACTTTCCATTTGCCCTTGAAGGGTGATTCGCCGTAAACCTCGATTAAGTCGTTGAAACTGCCTATTATGCGCGTGAACTTTTTCTGGATTTGTTCAGCGTTTAGTTTTAGCTCGGTGATTAAGCGGTCTACCTTGTTTATGAAAAGCACTGGGCGCACTCTTTCCTCAAGAGCCTGTCGTGTCACTATTTCTGTTTGCGCCATTATTTCCTCCACTGCGTCAACAACAACTATTGCGCCGTCTATGGCGCGTAAGGCTCTGGTAACTTTGCCCGTGAAGTCCACGTGTCCAGGTGTGTCCACGAGGTTGATTACAAAAGAATCATTTGCAGTTCGGTACAGCAGGGATATGTTTGCGGTTTTTATCGTTATGCCGCGTTTCTGTTCTTCTTCAAGATAATCCAGAACTCTAGCGGAACCAGCCACTTTCGATGACAGCAAGCCTGCGCCAGCCAGCAATGAATCAGTCAAAGTGGTTTTTCCATGGTCAATATGCGCTATTACGCCCAAATTCCGAATCTGCTCTTTCTCACTCATTAACCTTAGAATTTCAGCGGTTTGTCTGAACTTCGGCATTTCTCAACCAGCTTCAACGCAAGTTCTTAGTGAACGAGGAGTTCCTATTAAGTTTATTATTCGCCTGCATTTTACTCTGTTGCTGGAAAAGGGAGAAAAGCGCCTTGAACGAACCTGTCGTAGTGCATGTTGAAAGTCTCAAGGAAGAACCCTACGCAACGGTTCTCTGCTATCCACGAGCAAGCGAAGCTGAGGTGCAAACGCGCCTTAAAGAACTGCAGGAACACGGCGTTACAGCAGTAGAGTTCGCGGGGAAAGCAAGCGTTTTCAACGTGCCTGTCCTAGGTAAAGGCTTTGTAGGCGTAGCCGTAATAGCCCACTTAAACGGGCAAAGGACAGCGCTGAAAATACGGCGAGTAGACGCTGACAGAGTTGGGTTGCAGCATGAAGCGGCGATGCTGGCGAAAGCCAACTCGGTAAACGTGGGACCAAAACTCATAAGCGCAAGCACAAACTTTCTTCTGATGCAGTTCATCGATGGCGATTTACTGCCAAGCTGGCTTGTGGCAAATAAGGAAAAAGAACATGTGCGCAGTGTTCTGCGAGAGGTTTTGGAGCAGTGCTGGCGATTAGACACAATCGGCTTAGACCACGGTGAACTCAGCAAAGCGCCCAAACACGTGATCGTCAGTAAGGAACAGGAACCAGTCATTGTTGACTTTGAAACCGCTAGTGTCAACCGAAAACCCGCGAACGTCACAGCCATGTGCCAATACCTTTTTGCAAGCAACGGTGCTGTAGCCCGTATGGCGGCTGAATCGTTCGGCGAAAAGAGTTTCAAAGAGCTTGTTGGAGCGTTGAAGATTTACAAGCGCGATAGAACACGCGGGAACTTCGAGCAGTTGTTGCAGATTTGTTTCGCTTAGCCCCGCAGTTAATTGCGTCGTTGGCACCATGGATACGATAATCTAATAAGTGGTGGGTTGACTATGCTTCCATTAGGTGAAGGTTATGTCTGCTCCGAAGATAGTTTGGCAAAGGGTTCTGATAGTAGGCATAGTAATCCTTGTTCTCGGT
>CAYGYB010000197.1:0-3313 GCA_964354015.1 uncultured Candidatus Bathyarchaeia archaeon | reverse complement strand
CCGATTGGCAATCCATCGCAATCGGAGAAACAGAAGAAACCTCCGCGAAATTCACGGTACTCAAAGGCAGAGGCACGATTTACTCAAAGATCCAGCAGATGATACTGGAAACTAAAAACCAAGTCTCAACTATAACGACAGTTCCATGCCTGATGCAGGCTGAACAACGCGGCATTTTCGACGCTACCTTCAGTCATCCTTTGAAATCCAAGATTCAGTTCCGCTTCCTAGCCGAGCTGTCAGAACAAAACGTAAACATCATGAAAACTCTTTTTAAGGCAACAGCAAACGCTAAGCTCAATGTTGCAGGAAGAAACCCTGACATAGGGTTAAGACTATTTCCTCAGATGGTTATACGCGATGAAGAAGAAGCGTTATTCTTCATCAGCCCCAGAAGAGGAACGTCGATAATAGAACAGGATGACGTGTGCCTCTGGACAAACTGCAAATCCCTCGTAGACGCATTCTCAGCTGTTTTCGAGGATTTGTGGCGCAACTCAACAGATATGCGAGAGAAGATTGCCGAGATTGAAACGGGCAAGCCAACGCCGAAAACATGTGTCATTGCTGACGCAGAGACGGCCCAAAAAAAATACGAGGAAACGCTGCAGTCGGCTAAAGAGGAAATCATAATGATAACCTCCTCACAAGGACTCATCGAATACGGGAAACAAATGTCCCACCTCGAGAAGTGGGCTAAAAGCCGCGTCTCCGTCAAAATAATGGCGCCCATAGTACGCGAAAACCTGGAAGCTGCAAAACAGCTTTCAAAAATCTGCACAGTCAGACATGCACCAATGAGCTATTTGGGAACTACGGTCGTTGACGGAAAGCATCTCTTTCAGTTTAAGACGCGTTCCATAGACCAAGAAAAGCTTGAATCAACACCACATTTCGAAAACACCTTCTACACCAGCGATTTTGAATACGTGGAAAAAACCAAAAACACACTCAGCGATGTCTGGAAAAATGCTCTTGACCTATCTTCTGTCACACTGGACTCAACACATGGACCTTTAGGACCCGCGTTTGAGCCGCATAACAACTTTCCCACAAGGGCAAGAACGGATGGTGCTTTAGTCATCGACGTGAAGCCTTTGCGAGCAATAACAGAGAAAGACATCTTGAACAAAATCATGAACGCCAAGGAATTTCGGGCAAAAAACCCCGCGAAGGACATCTCAATAATGTACGCCACCATTGCAACAGCTGTCATTCATCCGCCAGACTACTTTAACTTGCCTGACATGATGATACATGTCCAAAAAGTGGATAAACAGTCCTCGCATGGAGCAGAAGACGCTTTGCTGATCTTTTTGTGGCTTGAGACCCCAACAGGCTATGCCTACGTGCCAGTGGCTCAAATTGGAGATAATCCTCGCTCCCACCAAATTCGGAAAATAATGTTCGCTGGCACCCCTGCCGGGCAGAATGTTCAACTAGTCAAGAAAGACGAACTCCAAATACGCGTGCACGGCAACACACTATTCGCCGGCTGGACAGTGCCAATACCGCTTCATCCTCCACCTTACACGCTTCCCCCTGCATGCCTTCTGGTTGAAGGATACGGTGAAGTCAAAACAACAGCGGTTACTCTGCTCCATTCCTCGGGTTTTAAGTCAGAGATAGAACAGAATTACTTCGACGCATTCGTAACCTTCTTTCACCCATCCTCAAAGTACTCTGGACCAGGAACCGACGGATTCTTTGTCAGAGATTGTATTATGACCAAAATTCCTCCCAAAACAAAAGGGAAACCTGGAAAACCATGAAAAACTACAATGTTTAAACTAAATGTTCGCCTTCCCCCCTTAGGCTCCATAGGTCTCGGTTCAAATCCCACCCCCCGCACCTTTATAAGTAAATTGACGGAGGGTACCGCTGGGCGACGTAGCCTCGGTTTTCATATGTTATAGCTTTCTTTTCTGAAGATTTTGGCGCCTTCAAACTCCGTAACGTACTCGAATCCTGCTTCAATGAGACCACAGATTTCTTTTTTTTATTGGCATTTAGAACCGAAGATTTGCTTCACACTTCAACCAAGTTTTAAATAACAAACGGTCGATATCTTACACCAGAGTTGCTGATGAATACCAGATCAATTACGTTGATAGTTACCTTTACCGCCATTGCCATAGCTTTAAACACTGTCAGGATTCCCACAATTTACTGGCTGGGCCTTTTCTATTCAGTTTATGAAATACCAGTGGTTGTTGCGTTCCTGCTTTTTGGTCTCAAGATTGGCGTTTTAGTTGAAGTTTTGCACATCGCAGGTCAACTAGCATTGTTCCCCCTTGGTCCACTGGGATTCGCACTATATCCAGTGGGTTTTGTGGCGATGCTCGTCATGCTTTTTGGCGTGTATGTGGCAAGCAGATTCATGACCCGCAAAGTTGCATCGGGGAAGCCTCTTGATGGAAAAAAGGCAACGATTTATTTGACTGCATTTGCAGTTGCGTCCAGGGGAGGAATTATGCCATTCTTCGACTACGGAGTAGTATATCATATTCTGTTACCACTGGTTTTGGGGATTAGTTTTCCTGAAGCATCCATAGTAGCATTAGTGCCTGGTTTTGTTCTGTTCAATGTAACAGCCCCACTTTACACGGTCCCTATTGCCTACATTATAGCAACAAAGGTTAGCAGGTACCTAAAAATAGAACCTCGCCTCCTCAGACAAGTCTGAGAATCATATGGTTCATCTTTTGAACGTGTTCAGAATTCCCTGTGTGTGAGTTGCTGGGCGGCTCGATACAATTGCTTCTACTAAAAAACTGATTTAGGAGAGAAACAAAAAAAGGGATTTGCTGGAGATGGCGCCACTGGGGGAAGGGTTCAAATCCAGGCAGCCCCACCATCCACGATTCTTTGCGCTTTAGTTGAACGAAATGTAGCTATAGTTGATTCAGGCAGAGGAAAAAGGCGCCTGCAGTAGTGCTGGAATAGGCTTATGTGCCAGAGCGAAGAGTGTAATCTTATGTTTCATGTGGCAAAAATGCGTGTTGACGATTTCTTGTTTGCGGTTCAGCTTGCCAACACGATGGGTTGGAACATGGCGGTGGAGGATTTTGAGTTCGCTGTGAAGCTTGAGCCTAACGGTTGTTTTGTACTGTTTTATGGTTCGGAACGCGCAGGCATCGCCACATGCGTGAGTTTTGGAAAAGTAAGCTGGTTCGGCAACCTTATAGTTAAGGAAGACTACAGGCGAAAGGGCGCTGGAGCACTACTGGTGAAAAATGCAATTAAATACTTGAAGAACACAGGCGCAGAGACAATTGGGCTTTACGCTTACCCGCACTTAATCGAGTTTTAC
>CAYGYB010000196.1:0-3344 GCA_964354015.1 uncultured Candidatus Bathyarchaeia archaeon | reverse complement strand
CTAGACGCACTTTCGACGCGAAATCCCTCATGGAAGTCTGCGAAATGCTCAAATCCAAAGACAAATGCCCATTCTACACGAACATGGAAGAGAACACGGAAGACTTTCTCCAAGTTCAACAACAAATCACTTCCCGCCCGTGCAAGGCTTCAGAAATCCAGAAAATCTGCCGAAAAAAAGCTCTCTGCTCCTACGAGCTTGTCAAGGCTTCATTATCAGACTTCAACGTTATCGCCCTAAGCTACCTCTACGTTTTCGACCCAGTCATCCGCGCGTCGTTTCTCAAAAACCTTGACGCACACTTCGACAAAGTCATCTTAATCGTGGACGAAGCGCACAACTTGCCTGACACAGCTATTGAAATCGCAAGCAGCGGTCTGTCCCTTTTCGTTCTAAAACAAGCGGAGCTTGAAGCAAAAAAACTCGAAAACAGCGAAATCGCATCCTTCGCCAAACTCATGCGCACGGAACTTGAAACAATAGCCGCCAACATAAGCCGAGAAGAGATAATCTCGCCTGATGCCCTCATAGAAATCATCAGAAAACAAGGAAGCATAACGAACCCCCGCGACTTCTTCGAGCACATGCACGAAGTCGGCAGCTTCATCAAACGCAGTTTACTGGCTGAAGGAAAATCTCCGCGCTCCTACATTCACGGAATGAGCGAGTTCCTGCTGAAGTGGCTGGAAACACTAGGCGACGAATCCTTCATCAACGTCGCAAGCAAATACATGAGCCGAGAAAAAGCGCCCACCGCAAAACTGGAAATAGTCGCATTAGACCCATCGAAAATCACAGCACCCGTCTTCGCCTCAGCCTACTCCACCATCGTCATGTCAGGAACCCTCCAGCCCCTAGAAGCGTACGCGAGAATAACCAAACTCCCGGAAAACACAATCAAATGCATCGTGCCTTCACCGTTTCCAAAGGAACACGTGCTCTCAATCGTTTGCCTCGGCGTAACAACAGCCATGGAAAAAAGAGTCCCCGCCATGTACCGCACAATCATAAAACGCGTAAATGAAGTCGCGCAAAACACTCCTGCAAACACTGGAGTTTTCGCCGCCTCATTCGGCGTGCTAAACGCGCTGGTTGCCGAAGGCTTAGAGAAAACGTTGGATAAACCGTTGTTCCGCGAACGCAGAGGCATGAGCTCCAAAGCGAACGAGAAAATGGTTGCCGAATTTAAAGCGTATGCTGAACGCGGCGGTGCCGTGTTCCTCGGCGTCCAAGGCGGACGCACTTCAGAAGGCGTGGATTTTCCAGGCGACCAAATGAACTCCGTGATAGTAGTAGGCGTGCCCTACGCTGAGCCTACACCAAGAGTTAAGGCGCAAATAGACTATTATGAAAAGTGTTTTCCCAAGCTTGGACGCGAATACGGCTATATCTTGCCCGCGATGAAGAAGGCTTCGCAGGCTGCTGGACGCCCCATCAGGACGCTGGAGGACAGAGGAGCCATAGTTTTCATGGATTACCGCTTCGCCACAAACTACTGCCGCAGTTTCTTGCCCTCTTGGATTAGCAATGGAATGAAAACCTTGCCTGACACTGATAAAGCGTTAGCCCAGGAGATTTGCGGCTTCTTTAAACGTTAGCTAAATTTCTTTCAGGTTTTCTTGGAGCCTCACTTTTCCAAAAGCAACGCTTGCGGGTTTTGCCGAAACTGAAGTAAACACCTTCAAAGCGTTTCTCACGTAATCAACTTTGCGTAAAATGCCGATTCCCAAAAATTTCCTCTGCGCGTCATACAACCCCAACAGCAACCCTTCTCCGCCTTGCATAATCTGCGCCTTGTCTTGTTCTTCAATTGTCAGCAGCTTTAAAGCCCATGTTTTCACTTTTGCGTCTGTCAAATATTTAATGTAGCCCAGCTCCCGCAGGTCTCTGCGTTTTTCTCTGTTCCGCTGTCTAACGGTTAAAGGAGACTCTGCCATGCTTTTTCTGAATTTTTCAAGAGCAGCAAGCAGCGGCGCCAACTCATCATTTTGCTGGATACAGAAAACCGCGTCGGGGTTAAGCGCCTCCGCCAACAGTGACTTGCACTTCACAGCTTCTTCGCCTTCAACCCACCCGTCAGTGTTTACAACAACAAAATCAGCCGCTTTAGCTAGAATCTCCTGCTTCATCAACCCTATGCCCCTAACAGTCTTGTCCACTGCTTCACTTGGCGAGGTGAATCCCACAAAAAAAGCGTTTTCCGCCTTCAGCGTAAATAGGTCTGTAACAGGTTTCGTTACGAAGGCGTAAGCAACTGTGCACGGCGGACCAATGTCAGATTGCCCCAAATCCCCATCTAAAACTGCAACTTTCTGTTTTTCATTGACTAACTTGTTTATCAGGTACGTGCAGAAACTCGATTTTCCAGAATCAGCCTTTCCCACAACCATGGCGATAACTGGTTTTTTCTGCAAACTTGCAAGCGCATCAGCGGATTCAATCCATGACTGCGGAATCGTGTTCCCGTCAACTTCTTCAACGCTTGCGCTTTCGCCTAGAAAGATGTCAAAGTCTGCTTTCTCTAAAACGGCAAAGGGCAATCTTTTACCCTCTCGAATCACGATTCTGATAGCATCTCTTACTGGGAAGCCGAACACTTCCGCCTTGCCAGAAACAACTGCGACAGAGGCTGGACCATCCACCAGAAGAGTTTTGCCCTTTTCAACCGTCCGATTCATCCGTTTTCCTCCGCGAATAAACATGCCCCACTCGTCCAGCTATGCGTATGGCTGAAACTATGTCTCTAAGCCCGCGTCTATGCTGCTTCTCGTCAATGTTTCTGTCTGTTCCTGCTTCGCTTACTACCTCCAAAACAACTTCAGGAGGCAACACGCCATCCAGCATCTCCAAGAGAGGCTTGTACGCTGGGACTCCATTCCCGATTTTCACGGAAACCGCAGTTGAGGAAACATCAAAATCCTTCATAATGCTTTTAATTTTGTCCAGTACTTCTTGAACGCTGAAACAGTTACCTGTCTCGTTAACTTTTCCGTCGGCTATAACTGCTAACCCAAACACTTCGCCCGGGTCTATACCCAAAACAATCTTTTCGTATGATTCTTTTCCCTGAAGAACCTTCACGGCTTCATTTACCACGCTAGATAGCGCAGTGCCGTTGTCGTAAACTAGTATCCTTTCGTGGCTTATCAGGTGCTTTTCTTTTTCCGTGGTTATGACCACTTTTGCTTCTGGGGGCACAGGGTCGCCGGGAATTACGCTTAGGAAATCTATGTTTCTATCTTTTAACTCGTTGACTATTAAGAAGTAGGCTTTTCCTGAAACTGTTGCGACTGCTACCTTCGCTTTCATATACACTGCCCATGGACGAGTATACGTTTGAGCGC
>CAYGYB010000195.1:0-3361 GCA_964354015.1 uncultured Candidatus Bathyarchaeia archaeon | reverse complement strand
AGAGTTGATCTGTATGCCGAGATAAAAGGTTGCAAAAGACAAAGCTAGCGCGCGCTTCTCACACACTCGCCGTGCGCGTGTGCGTTGTGGGTAGGTATAGGTAGATGTAGACAAAGGGGTTGAGATAGTTCGTGGCAGGTAGTTTGTGGTTGGTTGGGGTAAAGTTTTATCCCACACACACTTTTTATAGACTTTATGACAAATGAGAAGTGTGGCGGCAAAAACAAGGTTTTCAAAAACCGAATTAACTGAAATTCTTTCAGATTACGATTTAGGAGTATACAAAGACTCTAAACCACTTACTGAGGGAACGGTGCAAACGAATTATTTGCTTAAAACGGAAAAAGGCAAGTTTGTTTTTAGATATTATGAAAATCGTTCAAAGGAATCAGTTTTATTTGAAAGCAACTTAATCGAATACCTGAAAAATCATAATTATCCTTGTCCAGCTCCGATCAAGAATAGAAATGGAAGATTCGTTGGTATCTACAACAAGAAACCTTATGTTCTGTTTGAATTTGTTGAAGGTCAACATTTGGAAAATCCAAATGAAAATCAAAAAAAGCAACTTATTAGAAAGGTGGCCGAACTTCAAAATATCACTAAAAACTATAGACCATTTTACAGAAAATATAGGTGGAATTACAGCATTGAACTTTGTAGAGAATTGGCTCGAAAAGAAGCAGAAAAAATCAATACAGCAAATTCGAAAGAAAAACTGAAATGGCTTGAAAATGAATTATCAAAATTGAATCTTCCAAGATCATTACCAAAAGGGATTTGCCATTGTGATTTTCATTTTTCAAATGCACTTTTCAAAAATGGTAAACTTAATGCTTTGATAGATTTTGATGATGCCAACTACACTTTTCTTATGTTCGACCTTGTATGGCTAATAGACCCTTTCATATCATCTTTTCGTTGGAACAACTGGCAACACTGTAAGAATAGCATAAACGATGATCTGTTTGATTTTAGAGAAGCAGGAAAAGTAATTTCAGAATACACAAAATACAGGCCCTTAAACAATAATGAAAAAAGACATTTTTTTGACCTATATAAATTGAGTATTTTGATTGATTGTGTTTGGTATTTTGGAAGAGGAGATGTAGAAGATTTTTATGAGAAAAGGAAAATTGAAGCCCTTGATAATTTGGGAAGAGAGAAATTCTATCACGAACTTTTTGGCTGAGAGGAATTTTGTTGGTTGGTTGGGGTAAAGTTTTATCCAAACCAAACCAAACGAGAAAATGTGAACTTCACTCAAGCACACATGCAATATTCTCGGTTATCAATCTGTGTAAACTATTCTTTCCTTCAACGTGAAATTCGTTCACTAATCTTGAGATTTGTTTGCTGAGAAAAACATAAGTTCGACGATCTCAACTTTCGCTATTCCGTGAAAGAGGAGATAATTGTGGGCTCAAAAGTTGCGATAATGCGTTTTGCGGGTAAGGGCGATTTATCAATTGACCGTGCATTGGAAATGATCGGAGGCATAGATGATCTTAACACCACCAAAAGACAAGTAACAATCAAGGTCGGAGTCTTCACCACCAAGAGAGCGCATCATTCATCTGTCGACGTTGTGAGGGCAATCATCAATACCTTCAACAAATCGCCAGAAATCCTCCTTGCAGAGTCCGACAACTATCAGGGAACAGGATCCGAAAGGCTTCAAATCTGGAAGGAACTCTTTACTGACAACGTCATTCCGTTTAACCTTTCAGGAGATACTGAGACAAGGCAGTTCCGAATTGGCGGTGAAAACCTTCAACTGTCACATGTTCTTTTCAAACCTAACGTGTCTGTGAGCACTCATGTACTTCGCACTTTTGACAGAGGAAGTATCTTGAAGAACCTGTTTGGACTAGTTCCTGACAGAAAGAAGTCAAGGTTCCACAAGAAACTGCCCACAGTGTTGGCCGATTTGTACGAAGCTATCGGCGGAATAGACCTTGCCGTGATGGATGGAACAAACCTTTGGCATGCTTGGACCGGACCGACAACGCCTATGAACATCGTTCTGGTAGGCAGAGATGCCGTTGCCGTCGAAACAGTGGGGGCAACACTTGCTGGCCTAAACCCAAAGAAGATGCCAGTCATACAGGAATTCGCAAAAAGAGGCTTAGGCGAGACCGAGATGGAAAACATGGAAATCCTCGGCGTCGATTTTGGTGAACTTAAAAAAGAATGCGATACTGCGATAAAAGCTGCCAAGAAGACCAAGAAAACGCAGGGTGCCCAGACATGGGGCGGGCAGGTCAACCGTGCATTCGCTCTTCTTGTTGAGGAAGGATATTTCAAACCACCGAGGAAAAGGACATTGGACGATGTCCTCAAGGCGTTGGAGAGGAAGGGTCTTTCAACTAAAGGTAAGGAAGATAGAATTCCGGGTTTTCTTGCGAGGAGAGTGAAAAGCGGTACTTTCGTAAAAGAAAGTGGCGACGACGGAAAATCCTATTGGATGGAGCCCGAAAGTTGACATGATTGCTCGGTCCAGCTATCGCTCTTCCGCATCGTTTTTTGGTTGGTTGGTTGGGGTAAAGTTTTATCCCAAAGCCAGAAGTTGTTAGTGCGCAAAGTTATTATCACCCTTTAAAGCGATTATTCCTAGATATGAAAATGAAAGCGATTGTACGCACCAAATACGGATCGCCAGATGTTCTTCAGCTCAAAGAGGTAGAAAAACCTACTCCCAAGGACAATGGAGTACTGGTAAAAATCCATGCGGCATCCGTAAACAAAGCTGACTTGTATCTCTTAAGAGGATCTTTGATCCGCCTAATGGGAGGAGGGCTTCTAAAACCAAAACGCAAGATACTCGGAACTGACATAGCAGGGCGGGTTGAAGCGGTTGGCAGAAACGTGAAGCAGTTTCAGCCAAGTGATGAAGTGTTCGGGGTTGGTCGGGGGGGTTTTGCAGAGTATGTGTGTGCTCGTGAAGATGCGTTGGTGTTGAAACCGACCAACGTAACATTCGAGGAAGCAGCAGCCGTGCCTGTGGCGGGAATCACTGCCCTGCAGGGTCTTCGCAAAGGGCATGTTCAGCCCGGTCAAAAGGTCTTGATTAATGGTGCGTCTGGTGGTGTGGGCACGTTTGCGGTGCAGATTGCCAAATCGTTCGGGGCCGAAGTCACAGCCGTGTGCAGCACGAGGAATTCGGACAATGCGCGCTCGATGGGGGCAGACCACGTCATTGATTACACCCAAGAAGATTTCACCAAAACTGGACAGCGTTATGACTTGATCATTGCCGCTAACGGATATCATTCGATTCTAGATTATAGGCATGCATTAAGCCCCAAGGGAATCTGTGTCACGACCGGAGGTTCCATGGCTCAAATATTCCAGGCTATTT
>CAYGYB010000194.1:1207-3406 GCA_964354015.1 uncultured Candidatus Bathyarchaeia archaeon | reverse complement strand
ATCGCGCCGTGGATGCTGGTTGAAAACGTCAAAGTCATCGGAAAATAGGCTCTGCTGTTTATTATCGGCTATGGATATGTGCCTGAAATTAGAGCGAGACAAAAAAGTGCAACGCTATGCGAACGGGTCATAGTAGGCGATTTTAGAGTATTTGCTCCTTTTGTATACCAAATAACCTACGTATCCGCCTATTATTGGACCAAGAACAAAGCTGATGATGACCCACCATTCAAACGGGAAAAGGACTGATCGAATCCCAGTTGAACGTAGAAGCGTGGCGAGCCCGATGAGTACTAAGCTTCCTCCGAAGAAACAGATAACTGCGCCTATCCAAGCTCCAAATGCCATAATTGAGATTTTAGCTCCCAGCATTTGGCGCTTAGGTGAGTATTTAGTTCTTCTTTTTTGCATTTTTTTGGAAACGATAAGAAGGACTATAGCCGAGACGGATGTGAGTACATTTAGCACCATACCTGCAAAATCCATGTACCCTAGAAAGTAGAGTACCAAAACAACAGTGATATAAACAACTGAAGACAGGCCCGCTGCAATCCAGAGTCCCAGCGGCCACTCGATGTCAATTTGCGCCTGACTCTTTTTTTCGGGGAATTCCAGTAACAGTCGAGAAGCAAGCCTGCCTTTTTCTGTGAGTACATATTGTCCGTCCTCCCTTTTCAGCAAAAGGTCACCGAGAACCTTCAAGTGATAATTCATTTTCCCAGTGTTAACAATTCCCAATGCCTTCATCAAATCCACATAACTTAAGCTTCCCTTCTCATGCAACTGAAGTATAATTTTCCTGCGGGTTTCATCCTTCAGGATTTTGTGAAGCGAAGCAATCCCTGCACTCATACCAGTTAAGACAGCATGCCACACGATTTTAGGCTTTCTGACTGAAAAATTTATCAACACGCACTTATCCGCCCCTTGGCACATTTCAATCAACAGCCTTCAGATTAATAGAAAAATCACGCTTACAGCAAAGACAGGCAAAATCAAGACAACACAAAACGCCAACCAGCAGATACAGACACCGCGCTCCAATTCTGCCTATTTATAGTTTAAATAAGGGGGGTATAGTCTTTCCCAAGCGCAACAGCAGAAGGCAAAGCTCTGCAGCAATAACTAAAAGTAACAGAAAATTACTGAAAGTTGCTAATTTGTTTTTCACAGCCTAACTGCACAACATAACCCGCAGAAAGCGCAAAAGCACACTAGCTACCGAAGAAAACCTGAAAACAAAAGAGAACCGAGTGCTGCTCTCTACGCTTTTACGGCTACCAGCACAAGACGCGTTGAATTGACATCAATTTCGGTGATTTTGCAGTTTTTGAATTCTTTTGCTTCGCCCAGTATGTTTTTTACGGTGACGTTGTTGTTTTCGGTTTTCGCGTAAACTACGTCTTTGAAGACTGTTTTCCCGTTTAGGATTACATTAAACTCGCACATTTTGCGTTCACGACTGAGTTAAGAGATTTATCTGGGTTATAAGGGCTTTGTTTCGGGGAATCCGCATGTTAATTTTGTCATTTAGCTGGGATAAGTAATTATAATCCATAACTACTATACGCTTTAAATCATAACTATCTGCAAGATGACTGCAATGCCCCAAGAAAACTCCAGCAACGTTGACATATTTAACTTACTGTCAGACAGCGGAAAGAAGGCAAAAAAACAACAAAGAGAAGAAATTTTGGCAGCTTCAGGCGTAAAAGAATTCTTTGCTGGAGGAAACATAAGCATAGACAAGCGAACATGCTGGGGAATAGAATGCAAATTATGCATCAAAGCGTGCCCAACTAACGCGTTATACTGGAAAGCAGGCGAAGTGGGCGTTGCTGAGGACTTATGCGTTTACTGCAGCGCTTGCGTTTTAAGCTGCATGGTTAACGACTGCATAAAGATTGCACGAAAAAGAGAAGACGGCACAATGGAAAAATTCAGCAAGCCCAAGGATGTACTCGCGTTAGAGGACAAAATTAACGCGAAAAAACGTTTTGAACGCGTAAAAGAAGTTTTTCCGACAGCTGAGGCATACTGCGAAAGATACAAACCCCGAAAAGTCTCACGTAGTACAGGCACGTAACCACGCAGAACACAACAACCGCAACCCCAAAAAAACAACGGTTAAAAACTCAAGAACCCACAGAAATATTTAGATACTTCCAAAAGGTCAGATTACAGCAATGTCGCCAGCAA
>CAYGYB010000194.1:0-1107 GCA_964354015.1 uncultured Candidatus Bathyarchaeia archaeon | reverse complement strand
CACAGAAATATTTAGATACTTCCAAAAGGTCAGATTACAGCAATGTCGCCAGCAAAATTCGAATCAAGAAAATTCGTCTCAGTTGACCCAAGCAAATGCACAGGCTGCGGAATCTGCGAATACGCGTGTGCAATAGAAAAAGACGAGTCTCTTGGAAACCCGCTATGCTCAAGAATCCGCGTAATCCGCATGACACCATTCTTCAATTTTGCTCTTGCCTGCAGAGCCTGCGAAGACGCCCCATGCGTAAAAGCCTGCCCAGAAAAAGCACTGGCGCAATCTGAAAAAACAGGCATAATCATGGTTAAAGACAAACAATGCAAAGGCTGCGACTGGTGTGTGCAAGCCTGTCCACACGGCGGAATCATGATTCACTCCGACACGGGCAAAGCCGTAGCTTGCGACCTCTGCAGCGGAGAACCACAATGCGTCGAATTTTGCCCAGAAGAAGCTTTAGAACTTGCTTCGAGTGACGATGAAGCCGACAAGAAGTTTAATGACGCCTTAGAAAAGCTTCCCGCAGAAACCGAACGCTTAGCAAACATCGCCAAGAATAAAGAATGGAATTCCTTATTGGCGGATGCAGATAAAAGAGCCATGAAAGTGAACGAAAAACTTGAAGCCTTAAACAAGAAAGCAAGCGCAAAAAAACAAAAATAAACAAGCTGCTGAACGCTTAACAAAAGACCGCTATAGTTTTTCTTCGTAACCTTCCAGCAACTGGTCTATGTCTTTTCCGTTTTTTTCGCCCATATAGCCGCCTTCCAAAACGAAAAACGTCGGTTTCCTTAACGCCGCAATACGTCTGCCGATTTCCCTGTAACTGTTTTCTGTCAAACCAAGAGAAGCTAAATCACCCATGTGAGTGTCAAAACCCACTGAAACAGCCACAACCTCAAACCTGCCCACATCAACCATGCCTAAAGCTTGGTCAAAAACTTTCAAATACGCCACTTCGCCGCAATCAGCAGGCAACGGAAAATTCAGGCAATTCCCTTCAGAAAAAGCACCAGTGCCAGGATAATGCGGATAACGATGCAACGAAACATAAACCACTTCCTTGTCGCCTTGAAAAATCTCCTGCGTCCCATTTCCATGGTGCCCATC
>CAYGYB010000193.1:0-3427 GCA_964354015.1 uncultured Candidatus Bathyarchaeia archaeon | reverse complement strand
GGTTGCACCCATATCTAAGTCTCCAGTCGGACAAGACATGGACCGTGCTGCCCGAATGGCTGTGGATGAAATCAACAACGCAGGCGGAATCTACGTTTCTGCGTGGAACACTAAGGTTAACATTACTCTGATTACTGCTGACACTGTGGATGATGCTCCAGGCAACGCTGTCACACCTGTCACCCGTGCTGTGACTTCGGATGAGGTTGACCTCCTCATAGGAGGGTACGGCAGCGCAGGGACACTTGCGAACGAGGTTGTAGCGATTACGAACCGCGTTCCCTTCATCATAACTGGCGCTTCCAACCAACTTGTTACGCGCAGGGGACCACAGGGCAATTACGGTGGTCTTCCAGTTGGCGATGCAAATAGGATTGATGACACTGAAGGCATGAGCTACGTGTTCCACTACTGCACCACCACCTACCACTATAGCAAAACCGTCGTTGACTTCTTCGCTACCGTTATGAAACCGATGGTTGCGTCCAACCGCAATTTCAGCCTTGCGATTCTGTTTCGTGATGATGCCTTCGGAAACGGCGTTGAACAAGCTAGCAAATATTGGATACAGAATGAAAGCTTACCCATTACTATTGTTGCAGACCGCAAATACCCAACCACTACCACCAACTTCCAGACAGACTTAACCGCAATCAAAGCTGCTAATCCTGACGCCGTGTTTGTCGTTGACAACCCTGATCGAACACCAAACATAATAAAGCAAGGCTTAGTCGATGTAGGACTGAAAACGGTCTACATATCAGTCGAAAACAATGAAGACCCAGTATTCTACAGTGGTTTAGGCAGCAGTGGAGACAAGCAACTTCTGGAATCGAAATTCGCTCCGTACGTTAACCCAACGTACCTGCCGGCTGTGGCAACATATGTTCAGAAATACAATACTACCTACGGCGTCATTCCAGGAATGATGGGCGCAGACACATACGACGCTTTCTACATCGCCAAAGCTGCAATTGAGAGCGCAGGAACCGTGAACAAAACTGCAGTCAGAACTGCAATAGAAAACGTTAATCTCAATGACATGCTAATTTTGACGCAGACAGGCAAAATCCAATTCAGCACAGGAGTAGACTACCACGAAATATCGCCGATAACCTTCATTGAGCAGCTACTCTGGAATTCAGCAACCAACGAATTGCGGCCAGTGATTATTTGGCCAGAAAGCGTACCAGGTGTAGGCACAATCAAGCAAGCGGACTTTGTCTTGCCTACTGGATATCAAGCGGGAAGTTAAAGGTCTTCCAGCATACTCACCTCTTTTTCTTTTTGCATTTTCTCGGTACATTTTAAATAGTTAAGTGAGAAAATATGAGAGGTTAAACGCTAAAAAGCAAGGAGAAAATTGCTGTGGACATTTGGCCTGTCATTCAGACGCTGTTCTGGGGAGTGGCAGTCGGTTGCGTATACATCCTGTTGGCAACTGGTTTGAACTTAATCTTCGGCGTCATGAAACTCGTCAACTTCGCGCACGGACAGCTTCTCATGATTGGCGCCTACTTTGCTTGGACTTTTGTGGCTGCAACTGGGTTAAATGCATACTTCGGCATTATTGCTGCCATGGCGGGAGTTGCCGTTCTGGGAGTAGTCGTCGAAAGATTCACTTTCCGCAAAGTCCTTGGAACTGACAAATTAAATGAAATTTTCATCAGTTTGGGGCTGATCTACATTTTTGAGAATGCTGCGATGCTTATTTGGGGCGGCAAGTTCAACGAGCAAATTACCACTCCTCTAAGCAATTTGAGCTTGGCCTTGGGTGGCGGTTTATCGTTGACCTACGACCGAATAATTGCTGTTATCGTCGTTGTTGTCATTCTCATCGGTCTCGCATTGCTCCTGAAGAAGACGAAGATCGGCTTAGCCATGCGAGCGACAAGCCAACGAAGCAGTACAGCTATGCTGATGGGCATCAACATAAACAGGGTTTACACGTTCACTTTCGCACTTGGCGCTGCGTTGGCTGGCGCGGCTGGATCACTCTACGGCATAATATTCTCGTTCAACTACCAAGTCGGAGCAATGCCGACCATCATAGCCTTCGCCATTATCATACTTGGCGGCTTGGGAAGCATAAAAGGCGCCATCGTTGGCGGTCTTTTGTACGGCATTGCAGAGCAGATGGCAACCCTCTTTCTAGGAGGTATATGGGCAAACGCCGTTGCATTCGCTCTGCTCATAGTCGTGCTAGTTATCAGACCAACCGGGATCTTCGGCGAAAAGGGTGACTGACATGCTGCTGACGAAAGAAAAATTCTTGGCATTGCTCCGCTCCAAAACCCTCTACTTTATGTTGGCTGCTTTCATAGTTGCAGTTGTTGTCCCGCTTCTGATTACGGATAGATTCTTCCTTTACATTCTAACGTTCATTACCATCTTTGCAATTTACGCGTCAAGCTGGAACTTCTTGGCAAATTCCGGCCAAGGCTCGCTTGGACACGCCGTCTTCCTAGGCATAGGCGGCTTCGGATCAGCAATTATTGGGGGTTCGATCAGTGGAGCCATTGCAAGCTTCTTGGGCGCATCGCGCATGCCAGTCGGTGTCGCATCTTTAGTTATTCAAGTTTCGTCGCTCCTAATCGGTGCTTTGGTGTCCGCGGGAATCGGCTTACTGATCGGCTTGGTATGCGTCAGGCTGAAGGCATGGTACTTGGCGATGGTAACTTTCGGCTTCTCAGTTATTGCTGAAAGTTTATCCAGCCAGTTTGATTCTTTCACTCACGGCATAAACGGGTTCGCTCCAACGATCCTTGTTTCTGGAGGTTTTCCGTTTTATCTTCTCGTTGTCTCGTTTGCGGTCGTCTCTGTCGCGGTTATGTTCATTATTATGCGGTCTCGACTGGGCTTAACGTTCCGAGCAATACGCGAAAATGAGGCTGAGGCGAAGATGGTGGGAATCAACACGGCGAAATACAAACTGTTGGCTTTTGTCTTGAGCACATTCTTCGCAGGACTTGCTGGCGGCTTATACGTTTACTTTATTGGTTTTGTAGATAACTCAATTTTCTCTCCTGCAAACTCGTTTTTGCCGCTCATAATGAGCGTCATTGGCGGACTGGGAACGATTACAGGACCTATAATTGGAGCGGTAATTCTCACTTCAATTGTGCCGCCAACCGGTCTATTGTCTTTGCCGAGTGTAACGGATTCATTGCAAAATGCGCTGGGTTCCTTTTTCCCCGGCGTCAGCAATGTGGGACCCCCGCTTAGCTTCTTGTGCATAGGCGTATTTCTTGTGCTGATTGTCATTTTCGCTCCAAAAGGCGTATCCTCCCTTCTCCCTAAGGCTTATGATTATTTGCGCAAGGCTTATGATTATTTGTGCAAAGCTTATGATTATTTGCGCAAAGCCACAAGAAGCAAGGCGAAGAAAATTGAAGAAACTTGACTATTTCAGGGAACTTTTAGGCAT
>CAYGYB010000192.1:0-3428 GCA_964354015.1 uncultured Candidatus Bathyarchaeia archaeon | reverse complement strand
CAAAGTATAAACGAAACATTACGTACCGCGAATTAGCCTCCAAAACAGGCTTACCAGTCACGGTTCTAAGCCGATACGCAAAAGGGCACGTGTTACCAAACACTACGCGAGCCAAGCAGCTGTGGCGGGTGCTGACGAAGCTCGTTGGTTTGGAAACTGAATTGCGAAACAGAATAAAATTTGACGAAGCAGGATATTTTGACAATACGGAGATAGTGGGCGATTACAACATACTTCAGCAAGCCGCAAACCATGCTCTGGCGAATTTTGCTGGAAAACGTGTGACTAAAATCTTAACTGCGGCTGTTGACGGGATTCCTTTGGCTACGATGGTTGCCAACGCCCTTGGCGTGAACCTTGTTGTGGCTAAGAGGAACAAGGAAGTCGGCGTTAAAGCCTTTCTGGAGGAAACTTACATTCTGGGGAAAGATTCAGGTGTAACTATGACGCTTTTTATTCCAAAGGAAGCGATTAAGAAACGGGACAGCGTTTTGGTGGTGGATGACATGATTAAAAGCGGTGAAACCCAGGAAGCGCTGGTTAACCTCGTCAAAAAGTCGAAAGCTGAAATTTCAGGTGTTTTCTCGCTTATTGCTGTTGGCGACGAATGGAAAAAACGGTTGAAGTTCAGCAATGGCGCCACAGTGGAAGTCGTCACCTACCTCAAGTCACCCCTCGAAACAGACCGCGCTTAAAGCCTTTTTCGCTGTTGCTTCCGAAATATTAAACAGCACCCTCGCACGTAAGAAAGCTCAGCAGTCAACGAGGCTCCTTGAATGCGGACCATAGAATGGCGTAATGGCACGGTTTTCACGTTAGACCAGACAAGGCTTCCCCACGAAACAATAACTTTGGAAATTACAACATGCGACCAAATGGCTGAAGCTATCAAGACCCTGCGGGTCAGAGGTGCGCCATTACTAGGCGCAGCAGCAGCCTTCGCATTGGCTTTAACGGCTTACCACTCGAAAGCCATAAGCAACGCGGCGCTCTTATCTGAGTTGGGAAACGCGGCGAAAACCATAAAGGGCACGAGGCCAACTGCCGTGAACCTTTTTTGGGCAGCAGACAGGATACTGGGCAAGGCGCGAGGTTTTTCTGGGAAAGTCGACGCGTTGAAGACGTTTGTAGTGCAGGAAGCGGAGAGAATTGCTGATGAGGACGCGGAAGCGAATCGTGCAATTGGCAAGAATGGCGCTGAGCTTATCAGAGATGGCGATGTTGTTTTAACGCATTGTAATGCGGGCGAGTTGGCAACGGTTGAGTACGGCACTGCGCTTGGCGTGATAAGGGCTGCGGTGGAGCAGGGGAAAAAAATCCGAGTAATCGCTACGGAAACGCGGCCTTTGTTGCAGGGCGCGAGGCTTACGGCTTACGAGCTTAAGCGCGATGGGATACCTGTGACGTTGATTACGGATAACATGGTTGGCTACGTCATGCATAAAGGGCTTGTGAACCGTGTTGTGGTTGGCGCAGACCGCATAGTGCAAGATGCTGTGGTTAATAAGATTGGCACGTTCACCGTTGCAGTTTTAGCCAAAGAACATGATGTGCCCTTCTATGTGGCGGCGCCGAAATCCACTTTTGACTTAAAGCGTAAAGCAGCAGATGTTGTCATCGAAGAGCGCAATCCCGTGGAAGTTACTCATTTTGGCGGTCGGCAAATCGCTGCAAGCGGCGTCAACGTTCTTAACCCAGCTTTTGATATTACGCCGTTGAAGTATGTGTCGGCTATAATCTGTGAAAGCGGTGTTTACTACAAGAAGGATTTTGCCAAGTTTAAGGCTAATACTTCCTTGTGATTGTTGCGTGCTGAGTGCGTTTTTGATTTTGCCTTGTTAAAAAAAGGGATTGTGTTGTGCGAGTGAGGAATATGTTGTTGTTGAGAGGAAGTCTTAAATCAGCAGATACCAGAGTAAAATATGGGCATAGACACGGGGGAGACGCTTGGGATTCAGCATACGTCCTTTAAACGGTTTCATACAAGGCTTCTCAGCGATGCTCGTGGCCATTTGGATGTGCAACATCATCGCGCTGCTCATAGCGGGCGACACGTTAACAGCGTCCTTGTTCTTTCTAATTTTGCTGATACCCATTTCCATCATAATTTACACGTTCTCTAAGCGCCAAGAAAATAATGGAGAAAAAGTAAGTGTCTCCGAAAAACTGAAAATGCTTTTGATTCCTCTGCACGGTGCAGCCTTTGCTTGCTGGACGTTCGATATCAGCACAACTTTTTATGCCATAGACGTTGTGCGTAAAGCCGCGGAGCTGAATCCGTTAGGCTGGCCCCTTGGAGCCATAGGTGCACTGATATTTTATGTCCCAGCAATTGCTTTCACTTACACGTTATTGTTCAAAATCAAGCAAAAGGCGTCGCTCGTTGCGGCTGTTGTGATAACAGTGTTAGCAGCGTACTTGGGCTCGATGAACTTTAATGCGGGTGTTCAGAATTTTGGGTTTTTCCTTAATTCTGTTTCGTTCACCATGGAAGGTTACTCTTTCTTGTTCTCGTTTGTTGTTGCAGTGGATTTGATATATGCAGTTGCCTTCGCGAAATTGGCGAGGCGTGAAGCGAGCTTAATTAAGAGAACAATAAAATAGGTAACGCCTCTGCAAGTTATGGCGAAGGAAGAGTAACAACGTTAATTAGTTAACTGCCCGAGAGTAAAAGGTCAGATAGTTGATAACCGATGAGCGATAACAAAGAGACACCGAGCGGTTCAGAGTTCAAGACCAGCGGAGTGCTTGCTGAAAAAGGCGTCCGAGTAACCGAACAGAGCAGCGTTGACGCACTTTCGCAACGCGGATACGGCACGGCGGAAAACGACGTTTTCACGCTTGCCTTTTACGAAACACTCTACCTTTTAGACAAGGAAATGCTTGAAGTTAAAGATGCCAAAGGCAAGGAAGCGGATTTTCAGAGCCTTCTCCGATGCTATGAAAAAGTCGACGAGAACGCTTGGGTTAACTATTTGGTTTACCGCGATTTGCGGAGTAGAGGATACGTTGCCCGAGAAGGCTTCGGCGCAGAAATTGACTTCCGCGTCTATGAGCGAGGCGCCTACGGCAAAGACACAGCTGTATACCTTGTTATGAGCACTCAAGAAGGCACGCCTGTGCCAATACAAGACTTGACAAACGCTATGCTGCAGTGCCAAAGCCAAAAAAAAGAGTTAATTTTGGCTGTGATGAACCGCAGAGGAGAAATAGTTTACTACTCAGTCGCGCCATTAACATTCAAATAACAAGGGGAAACAGCCATGCCGACTTTCCAAACTGTCCGCGGAATGCGCGATTTGCTGCCTGAAGAAGCCGCAGCGCTGAACCGCGTAATCGCCAAAGCCAGAGAAACAGCCGCGCTCTACGGCTACAAAGAAGTTATAACGCCAGTCGTTGAGCCGCATGAGCTTTTAAGCGCTAAATCA
>CAYGYB010000191.1:0-3454 GCA_964354015.1 uncultured Candidatus Bathyarchaeia archaeon | reverse complement strand
TGTGTGGCTTGTGCCCATCGGATTGCCTGATGACTTTGCCGCCTGTTGGACCCGCAGCGAGGATTAAGCTTTCAAACTCCATGCTCGTGATAACGTTCGGGTACTTTCCATAGCCAAGCAGCGGCATATCATAAGGCAAATACACGTCAAAGCCTGTGCTGACAATGATTGCGCCCACTTCGATTTCGACTTCTTCCGGCTTCTGTTCAAAGTCGATGGCTTGTCTGGCGCCGCAAGCGTCAACGCACTTGAAGCATTCAATGCAGTAATCCTTGTTAACAGCGTAGATAAGCGGCACGGCTTGGTCAAACGGCACTGAAATCGCCTTGCGCGTGCCCAAGTTCATATCCCACTCGTTCGGATACTCTATGGGGCAAATGTCTTTGCATTCGCCGCAGCCTGTGCACCTGTCAGGTATCACGTAACGCGGGTTCTGGCGAATCTTCACCTTAAAATTGCCGATGTAGCCGTCTACTTTGACGAGGTCAGCGTTAGCGAAGATTTTGATGTTCGGGTGGCGCCCGCAATCCACCATTTTTGGTCCTTCAATGCAGATGCTGCAGTCAAGCGTGGGAAACGTCTTATCTAAAGCCGCCATGTGCCCGCCTATGCTCTGCGTGTTTTCCAGCATGTAAACCTGAAAGCCCATCTCCGCCAAATCCAACGCAGCGTTCATGCCTGCAATGCCTCCGCCGACAATGAGGGCTCTGTTCGTCACGGGGACTTCGATTGTCTGCAGCGGCATCATCAACCGCGCTTTTGCCACAGCCATGCGCACCGCGTCCTTGGCGCGTTCCGTAGCCGCCTGCGGATTGTTCGGGTGACACCACGAAGCGAACTCGCGGATGTTAGCCATCTCAAACAGGAACGGGTTCAAACCCGCTTCGGACACTGTGCGCCTAAACGTGGGCTCGTGCATTCTCGGCGAACACGCGGCTACAATTACGCGGTTAAGCTTATACTCGCGTATGCCTTTCCTGATTTCCTCTTGTCCCGGGTCAGCGCACGTGTAACGGTTTTCCTTAACGTACACGACATCAGGTATCGTTTTCGCGTATTCAACGACTTGTTTGATGTCTACGGTGCCTGCGATGTTTAAGCCGCAGTGGCACACGAATACGCCTATACGCAGCTCCTCAGGCTGTTTAGGTGCTTCTGGCTGACTCATCTAATCTTCTCCTCCATAACGAACCGTCGGCTAACCTGCTCTCTTGCTTTCTGCGAACTGACAGCCTTAAGCTCCTTCGCCGCATCAACAGGCGATGTGACGCGCTGCAACGCCTTGTTCCACGCTCCAGAATGCACAGGCGTATGGATAACTTTAGTGCGCTTAAGCGTCAAAGCCTCGTCAACAGGGCACACAGCTTTGCAGGCGCCGCAGTAATCGCAGAACAACTCGTTAACGTACACTTTGTTATCCGCCTCTGAGAGATATAGCGCGCCTGTTATGGGGCAAACGTCCAAGCAGTCTCTGCAGCCTTCTGGGCAGCTGGCTTGGTCTATGGCAATTTTGCCTTCCATGAATTTTCGCACTTTAATAACGCCGGGAGCACATTTGAACTCGCAAACTCTGCACGTTGGGCAGTACTCTTTTTGGATGGCAAGGTTGACCTGCACGCGTTTTTTCTGGCTCGGCGACAGAGCTGCGACGTTCTCAACAGGTTGCCCGTCAAAACCCACCCGCGTAACCTTAATCAAGCCTAAAGGACAAACGTTTTCGCATTCGTCGCAGTCTTTTGGGCATTGTTTCGTGTCTACTTTGATGTCGCGCACTAGCTCAGGATAGCTTTCTTTCTGAAGCAGCAAAAGGTCGTGTCCATCGTTTAGCGTGAGTTTGATGGCGCCGTAGGGGCAGGAGACGTCGCAGATTCCGCAGAAGTTGCATTTTGCCAAGTCAATGTCCACTTTGGCTTTCTTGGCTTTTTCGCCTTGGATTTTAGGCTGTTTCTCCAGCTTAATCGCGTCTTTTGGGCAGGTTAAGCTGCATATTTGGCAGCCGACGCAGCGTTTTTTGTCAAGCGCCAGTTTATAGTGCTTAACGTGCAAAATCCACTCTAAAGTTAACGCGTCTGCCGTATCTTTCTTCACGGTTTTTAACGGCATTTATTCTCCACCAAGATTAGCGCATATGCGCCGATAACCATTTGTTAGAATGTTTCAATGCAGAGTTTGTGATATAAATATTGCTTGGCAACAACGCCCGTTCGCATGTGCATTCCCCGAAAAAACAATGCACTCCAATCATCATGAGTTTTGAGAACTAATAGCCACGTAGCACTTCAGCGCTGCATCATCTTTAATGGAAACCACGCGTAAACCAGCCTGCTGCAACAACGCTTCAAAAGCTTCCAAAGAGAAAGCCTTCTTCAAACCCGTAACCACGACTGCGCCGTTACGCTTTGCAGTGCGCTTAAGTTCCTGTAACGTTTCAGCTGGCTTCGGCATGTTCTGAAGCACAGTGAAAGCAAAAACCACCGCAAAGCACTCGCTCCTAAAAGGCAGGTGGTCAGCGTCAGCTTTAACCACATGCGCATTAGGAAAGCTTTTGGCACGCTCTTTTGCTTGGAGCAGCAGTTTTCCTGAAACGTCCACGCCCACAACCGCCTCAGCTTGAGCGGCAACGTGGCTGAACAACAAGCCCGAACCGCAGCCAACATCCAGAACCGCGCCAGCCACATTCAGCCCTGCCAATGCTGCTTTGTACTTGGCTTCTTGCTCCTCAGCGTACCGCACATCATATATCTGCGCTGTAGCGTCGTAACGCCGCATGACACTGCGCTTCTGCCGCCATTTGCTCAATTGGTGCACTCTTCAAAAAATCTTATGTACACAATGCGCCTTCTAAAACTATTGGCTGAAACAAATTGCAGAACTCAGGCAAGTTAACGGTTCTCGTGAACCCAACCCTAACGGAAGCCGCGTCGCTAATAGCAAAAGCGTTCACGCAGAGAAAAACACTCATCGTGGCTGGCAACTGCCACGTACATTACACGGGCAGAGCAAACTCCACGCTTGAACCTGGCGAACGGTTGCTAATCATCAAAGAAGACGGGTCGCTTCTCGTTCACCGTCCAGTCGGCTACGAACCCGTCAACTGGCAGCCGTCAGGCAGCATCTTTCACGTTCAAGCACGCGAAGGCGCACTTGAGGTTCACGCGGTCAGGCAGAAGCCACGAGAAAACGTAAACGTAACCTTCAACAGCGTCTACATGGTTTCCGCCTTAAGCCTTGCAGATTCAGGCGAGTTCCTGCTTCACGCCAGCGAAGACGACATGCACAGGGCGATTCTGCTGAAACCCGCGCTTTTGGAAGAAGGCTTCAAGCCTATAAGCTACGAGAAGAAGGTTGAACCTGGTTTCGTGGACGTTTATGGTGTGGACAAGGATGGGAAATTGGTGGTTGTTGAGGTTAAGCGGAAAACGGCTGGAAAAGAAGCCGCGTTGCAGCTTGCACG
>CAYGYB010000190.1:0-3482 GCA_964354015.1 uncultured Candidatus Bathyarchaeia archaeon | reverse complement strand
TGAGGTTTTTGCTGATTTGTGGCTGGAGCTGATTGGCTAATGGGCTTCTACACGGGTTATAAGGCGGTTTTCGACGCGGTTAAGACTGCTATCGAAGGGAAAAGCAGCATCAAAACTGTCATTCTCGGCGAGCAATTCACTGTTGGTGGTTTGCCGAAGGCGATTATTAACGCTGAGCCAGCGTTGATTGAGCCTTTGGAAATGGGCGATACGTTGGATGTGAAGGTGAATTTCAGTGTGGTGCTGGTGATTTTGGAGTATGCGCCCAAAGACTGGTTTACGGATATAATCGCTGTTATGGGCGATGTGGTTGACGCGGTTTTGGCTGACCGAAGCTTAGGAGGCGCAGCGCAGGATTGTGTTCCGACAGGGTTTGCTCCGGGCGAAATCAAGTTTCAGGATAAAGTGTTTTACGGCGGCGTTGTGCGGTTTCAGGCGGTGGTGTGGCATGCTCCTTAAACTGTCTAATTTCAGCATCGGCCTGCAGATGATTTTTCTTAAGCGCCTTATCAACGTTCCTTTCCGCGTGTTGAATCGGATTTTGCCTGATGCGCCTCCGCCGCGTTATCCTGCAACTTTGCTGTTTGAACGAATGTTCCAGCGGTATGCACAGGCGTATAGACTTGATTTGCCAAGTTTCAGCCCGAACCCAGACGGCAACTTTGCGGTTGTCCTGCAGGTTGTGCATAAGGTTGTGGGGCGTATTGCTGATTTGGACCGTTATTATCGGATGTGGCTTGGTGTTTCCTTTATTGTTGCTGCGGAAGAGTGGCGGCGGCTTTTGGAGGATTGTACGCCTGAGCAGTTACGCGATTGGATTAAAACGCAGTGGAATACTGACCTTAGCTTGTTTGAGGCTGAGCAGTTGTTGCGGCATAAGGCGGTTTTCTTTGAGGTTGCCCTTTGCGATTACATGGGCAACGTGTCACGAGAACAAAAATAATATGGAGGAAAAAAAATGGTGAATTATGTAGGAAGAAACGCACGAATCTTTTACAATGGCGCAGCAGTGGCTTTCGGCAAAGGCTTCAGCACAACAAACAGTGCTGCAATTGACAAAGACTACAGTGTGGACAGCCGCGACCCCGCTCTTTTGGAAGCAGGTGACAACACGCATAAATGCACGTTGAAACGGCTCTATGATAGCACTACTAAAGGCGCGTTCTTAACGCTGTTTCTTGCAGGCACTAAATTCATGATGGTTGTTGATCCGAAGGGTACGACTCCGCAGACGGCGCCAACTGAAACTTGGAGCAATTGCATAATTACCAGCGTAGGCAGAGATGCGGGTGCAACGGGCGCTTACCTAGAAAACATCGAAATCGAAGCGATGTCCGTTACTGTGAGCGATACTTAAGTAGGCGACGAAACATGGACAAAGATGCTGAAGTTATCGCTGAGACAGCGAAACGAGCAGAGGCTATTGAAAACGCTGAAGAAACAGAACGACGGCAAAACGCTAAGCTGTTTGATATACGAGCGTTAGCCGCGTCCACGCGCAGATTCTACGGCGTAAATGTTGAAGGTTTAGGGATAGTGAGGTACGGCTTGCTCACTGAAGCTGAATTGAAAGCAGTGAAACTCGTCGAAGGCGACAATGCGCAACGCATTTACCAAATCGTTTGCGCGATGCTTCGTAAAGCAGACCCGAGTTTGCCGCAGAAAGATATAGATGACTTGCCATATGACGTTAAGGCTCTGCTTGTTTCAACTTTGCTGAAGAGGCTTCCCAGTTTTTTACTGGCAACCCGGACAAAGTCCAAGATTGGATTAAAGCGAACCCAGAAGCTCAAAAAATAGGCTCGTTGCTGTTACATTACCCTCAACTGTCCTTAGCTAAAATACTGAGATTGACGCCGTTTCAAAAAGAATACTATTTCCAGTTGCTCGTCTGGAGTGGTATAGTGAAACTCAGAGAAGAGTGAAACGTGAATGGTTGATTCCAACATAATAATAAACATTAGCGCGGTTGACCGCGCCAGCGCAGAAATCGCTGCTATGGGCAATAAGATAGATGCCTCTCTCAACCAAGTAGAGTCGGCGACGAAAGACGTTGGCACAAGAATGCAGCAAACCGCAAATAGTTACACGCAATCTACTCAGCGCATGCGTGATGGCACCGAAAGCGCGGCTGCAAGCATTCGCACTTTTGCAACTTCATTAACAACAATCGCCATGAGCGCCCTCAGCCTCTACCGTATGATAGACTCCGTAGGCGACGCGCAGTTGCGCTTGGATAAAGCGAATTTCGCGGTTGCAAAAAGCACAGAAAAAGTTGCCCAACTCCAAAAAGACTATGATGAAGCGCTTAAAGATACAGGCATAGATTTGGAGAAAGTAGCGGCTGCGCAGCATGACCTTGACGTTTCAAACCATAACGTTGCCGAGTCACTGGAAGACTTGAATGCTGCGAAAGCTGAGTATGATGAGTTATTGCGCACTGGCGGCGTGGATGCTGATAAAGTCGCAGATGCGCAAAGTCAACTGGCAGATGCGAATGAAGATGTTGCTTCAGCGCTTGACAACGTAAACGTTGCGCAAAAAACTGACGATGACTTGCGTAGAACGGGCGGCGTTGATACTGAGAAAGTTACTTCCCTTCACCTACGCTTAGAAAACGCGAATGAGCGAGTTTCAGACGCGCAGACAGACGTGAATGACGCGCAAGAAGAGTACAATGCGCTTTTAGCAACTGGCGGCGTAAACCTTGAGAAAGTCACGAACTTGCAGTTGGATCTCCAACGTGCCACTTTAAGCGAAGCAAAAAGCTTACAATCAGTGCAGGAAGCGCAGCAAGCATTTAATGACGCGCAGATGAAGCAAATCGGGCATTTAGACCCGAACATCAAGCGCAGTGAAATGGCAGGAGATATGGCGAAAGCTTACGATGACTTGCAACTGGCGCAGCAAGCGTACACAATCGCCACAGGTGAAACCGCACAAACCCAAAGCAAACTTAATACTGCACTGAATGATGAACCAGCGGAGAACCTTGCTAAAGCTGAAGAGAACCTAAAGGATACGCAACTCGCATGCAAGAATGCGGCGAAAGAAGCCAGCGATGTCCAAGCAGAGCTTAATTACCAGATGACTGTTGCTCCTGCTGAAGCTTTGAAGAAAGCGCAAGACGACGTAACTACTGCACAGCAAAATTATCAGGCTGCAACCGCTGACGCTGCAAAAGCACAATCTGACTTGAATGTGGCAATGCAGGGCGCTGGCGCAGAAGAATATCAAACGGCACTGGAAACAGTAAGCGACGCGCAATGGGCATATGATGAAGCTGTTTACGCTGCGGGGCAATCCCAAAAAGACTTGAACACGGCATTAACGGAAATTGACCCAGAAGGAAAAGCCGCATCAGCCTTAATGGCTTTGCAGTTTGCCCAAGAAGAACTGCAAATAAAAACTGATTACGCCCGCGAAGCCAACGAAAATTTAAGCGAATCATACGCGAATGCAGCCATAGTTGGCACAACATC